>CAZVSZ010000138.1:0-3212 GCA_964630095.1 uncultured Thermoplasmata archaeon
CCATACGAAGACGAGTTAGAGGCGATAAAAGAATACTTGGAAGAAAAGAAAAAGGGGAAACTGGAACTGGTGCCTTTGAAAGAGGCACTGAATGAGATTTGAAGTTTTTCTCAGAAGAAAGGCAATAAAATCCATTAAAAGATTGCCTCAAGATACGAGGGAGAGAGTTAGAGAGGCAATAATGAAAATGGAAGATTTCCCCGTAGGGCTTGATGTCAAGAAATAGGGAGCGAATCCAGAGGATGATGTAAGGAAATTCAGAGAGGAGGAAAATGTATTTAGTTGATTCTAATGTATTTCTCAATGTTCTCCTTTATGGTGATAAATTTGCAACTGCTAAGAAATTTCTAAATGAATACGATTTTATTAGGGCGTACCAACTTCAGAAAAAGTATATTCTCACATCCAACGATGCATTAATACTCTCAATAGCAGGAAAAGAAAACGCCATTTTAATTACTTATGACAAGGAGCTATTAAAGTACGATGGAATTATATGTTCAATCAAAACTATAGAGAGTAGTCAATATGGCTATATTTGAAGTCCCTTTTATCCCCCATACAGACCACAACGGGATAAATAATAGAGATGAGTATCATTACTGGCAGAATTATCTCCACACACTTTGGAACACCTGGGAGAATAATATTTAAAGATGCTTAAATCCCGCAATTCCGCCCTAATTTTCGTCTCTTTAAAGAAAGGGGCACCTACGATGCCCCTTCATAACGGAAGAATTTTTTAATCATAATCCATTTCCCACCCATGAAATTCAAATCTGCAGATATGGTTGAGAATGAAGAAGGGATGCAGTATCATATCCAATGCGGGAGGGGCGATGTGGCAAGATATGTTCTTCTTCCGGGAGACCCTGATAGGGTTGATTTGATATCCTCTCTCTGGGATGAGAGAAGAGAAATTGCATATCACAGAGAATTTAAAACGCATAGCGGAAAATATAGAGGTGTTAAGATATCAGCCACATCAACTGGAATTGGTTCTCCCTCCTCTATTATAGCGGTTGAGGAACTTGCAAGAATCGGGGGAGATACATTCATAAGGGTTGGTTCCACAGGGGCAATACAGGAAAATATAGAAATTGGAGATTTAATAATAACAACAGGTTCAGTAAGGCTTGAGGGAACAAGCAAAGAATATGTCCGTGCCGAGTATCCCGCATTTGCAAATTACGAAATAGCCCTTGCACTGATAGAATCTGCGGAGCAAATGGGATATCGTTATCATGTGGGAATAACTGCCAGCACCGATTCATTCTATTTAGGGCAGGGAAGGCATGGATTTAAAGGATATACACAATCTTTCTCAGAAGTTTTACTTGATGATTTAAGAAGGGCAAATGTTCTGAATTTTGAGATGGAATCATCAGCAATATTCACAGTTGCAAATATCTACGGTTTAAGGGCAGGATGCATATCCGTTGTATTTGCAAACCGCATGAGAGATGAATTTGAAACAGTATCTGAGGAGCCTGCGGCAAAGGTGGCAAATGAAGCGGTAAAAATTCTCCACGAGTGGGATGAGGAGAAGAGAAAGAGGAGAAAGAGATATTTTTATCCTTCCATGCTTAAATAATTATTTGCCTGTTATTTTTCTTACTTCCTCCTTGCTCAACCGGAACTGCCTCACTTTAATTCCGCTCTCAAGAAGTATTAACTTTGCAAGGTCATCTGGATAACCTTCCGCATAAACAATTTCTTTCATCTCTGCATTTATAATCATCTTGGCACAGACAACGCATGGATGATTTGTCACATATATAGTGGAATTACGAATTGATACTCCATGCACAGCCGCCTGTATTATTGCATTCTGCTCTGCATGTAATCCACGGCATAATTCATGCCTCTCTCCACTTGGAATATTCAAATCTTCACGAATACAGCCAGTAACATCGCAGTGTGCAAGTCCCTTTGGTGGTCCATTATAGCCGGTGGCTAAAACCCTTTTATCCTTCACTATGACTGCTCCAACCTTTCTCCTTGTGCATGTTGCCCTTGTTGAAACTAAATACGCAAGACGCATAAAATACTCGTCCCAAGATGGTCTTTCCATGAAAGGTCATGGAAGAGGAGTTATTTAATTTTCCTCAGGGCAATAACTATGAGGATTATTACCATAAACAGGAATGGCATTATTAACGGTGGAAATTCTGGAACATTGGGGGAATACACATGAATGTAATTATCGCTATATGCTGCAACTGAAGTTCCCACATATACAACGGTATAATCCTTGAATTTATGCTCGTACACCACCTGATATGAGTGTGTGATATTGGAATAGGCAACATAATCATCATGCTGGTTGCTCATATAGAATTTCATCCTGATATACGGGAAAGAGTACAACGCGGAATTTTTGATCACTCCCCATTGGTCCGTTTCGCTTCCATCATTTGCGCCCTGATATGATACTGTTGTGAGGGGATTACCGTTGCTGTCCGTGAGATTTTCGTATTTGTAGATATGATATGTGATTTGATTACCATTTACATGCACGAGTGCAAAATGGTAACTTCCCTCAATATCTGGAACAATCCATTCATAATTATTATGTGCTCCTGCACCTCCAGTAAGCAATGTGAAAATACTGTATGCTCCCTCAGGAGATGTTGAAGCACTTAAATTCCATTCTCCAGCAGAAGAATTATAATAAAGATTTGTATAATATGGTGTGTAATTGTGTATATGTGCCACTATCATATAATCCACACCATTTCCCTTGAAGATATTCATCACATCAACGCGATTTGTATAATTTATGAACTCATCATTTAATGATTCATTCCTTCCCGGAGGCACAATTAGTGGCATGTGCATTACAACTATTTTATGAGTATATCCGCTTTCATTTGCAATTCTTAAATCATTACCAAGCCACTGAAGTTGTCTTTCATAAATATAACCTCCATATCTCTGCTTCCCGTATGAGTACCACCATGGAGTACCATCAGACCAGTAACCATCCTGATAATCATCGGGAAATACAAAATGGGTGTTGGAGAAGTTGAACGAATAATATAATTTTCCAAGGTATTTCTGATATATATGCTCTCCCTGATGCTGTGGATGCTCTGCGTATCTTGTCACATCATGATTCCCAATAGCCGTGAAGAAGAAATTATCACTCAAACCGGTGAGCATGTAAAATCTGTTGTATTCAGTATCGTAGACATAATCTAAAGAGGATT
>CAZVSZ010000139.1:0-3163 GCA_964630095.1 uncultured Thermoplasmata archaeon
AGTCCAAAGAAATGCGAGCACTGTGGATTTCGTGAATTTTGTGACAAAAAGATGTGAATCTTTATATTCTTTTATCTCATTTAGTTTTATAGATGGTTCAATCTAATCATTCTAGGGGGGAGTTCGTAGGAAGAAAAAGGGAAATAAGAAGATTGAAGGAGAAGATTGAAGAAGTTAAAAAATCGAGGGGAAATGTGGTTATAATATCTGGAGAAGCGGGTATTGGAAAAACGCGACTTGTAGAGGAAATAATAAGAGAGGTAAAAGATGATTTTAAGTTGATAACCGCCCGATGTTTGGAGGGGATATTTGAGCCTCTTTTTCCGGTAAAGGAAGGGCTGAGAGAAGCCAGCCTTGATCATCTCATCTACGAAAAACCACCATACATAATGGGTATTTACCTGATAAATGAGGCTGGAATACTTATGACCAAAGCGGAAAGGCAGAGCGGAGAACTTGACCCCGATATTTTTGCATCTATGCTTCAGGCGGTATCTTCTTTTGTTCAGGATTCATTCGCGATGATGGGAAAAACAGGCTATGGACTTGATACGCTCGGATACGGAAGGTACAGAATTATCATTCAAAGAAAAGAAAAATTATCCCTCGCAGTGGTAATTGAAGGGCGTGAAAGTGAATTTCTGATGGAAGATATGAGAAATTTTCTGGATGAAATTGGAAACAGCCTTGACTCATGGGACGGGGATACGAGAATCTTGGAACCGTATCGTGAGAAACTCCAGTATTTTATAACCTCAGGCAAATACGATGGGAGAATTTTGACTGATGACCCAAAACTCAAAAGGGATAATCTCTTTGATAACATTCTTTTAGGATTGAAAAGGATATCGGAGGATACGCCTGTTCTTATGTTCTTTGATGACCTCCAGTGGGCAGACTCCACAACGCTGAGTCTTTTACACTACATAGCAAGAAACACGAGGGAGAACAGAATTGGAATAATAGGGACATATAGGCACGAGGAGGTATCCAAGATAAATGGCAAGGTTCATCCCCTCGCCGTATGGATGCAGAACATGAGCAGAGAGGGGCTTTTTGAGGAGATAAAATTAAAGAGGTTCAGTCTGGAGGATACGAAGAGGCTCATAAAATCATTTTTGATGAAAGCAGACTTTGGAGACGATTTTTACGAAACGATATACCGGGAAACAGAAGGAATTCCTCTTTATATTCTTGAAACTCTTAAACTGATGATTGAGGAGGGTAGTTTGAGTTTTGAGAATGGCAGATGGGTGATAAAAAAGAGTGTTGATAAATTAGGAATCCCGAGAAAAATATACGATGTAATAAGGAGGAGAATTGACCGACTGGATGATAGGGAGAAGGATGTTCTTCAATGTGCATCCGTCATGGGGGATAAATTCAGTGCGGATGTAATCGCTTCAGCTCTTGGAATGAGAAAAATTGAAATTTTGAAGATCGTAAACAGGATTGAGAAGATGTACCACTTAATAAATTCCATAAACGGCTCGTATAAATTCTCCCATGAGAAGATAAGGGAGGTTATTTACAAGGATATGATTCCAGACCTTCGCAGGGAGTATCACAGAATGGTGGGGGAAACAATGGAGAAAATATACGCGGATAGGGTTGAAGATTTCTCAGGAGAGATAGGTTATCACTTCTATATGGCAGGAGATAAGAGGGCAGGTAAATATCTCATTATCGCAGGAGATAGGGCAAAGGATAACTACGCAAATGAAGAGGCTGTTGAGTATTACACCCGTGCTTTAGAAATGCTGAGCGAGAGTGAAAAAATGGATGTATATGTCAAATTGGGGGATGTTTACAAGATTTTAGGAGATTATGATAAATCAGAAGATTGCTATAACAGAGCCCTCAAAATTACCAGCGAGAAAAGGGAAATTGCCAGAATAAAAATGAAAATAGGAGATGTGAAGGAGAAAAGAGGTAAGTATAGGGAGGCAATGAGAAATTATGAAGAGGCTATTCAAATAGTGGATAAAGACGATATAATGCTTGCTAAAATATACAATTCAATTGGAAGGACCGAATACAGATTTGGAAATTACAGTGATGCGATGAAACACGCAAAGAGAGCAATTGAAATGGCAAAAGATAAAGATGATAATGAACTTGCTCGCGGTTATCAGCTTATAGGGAGCATATACATAGACAAGGACTACGACCTTGCTCTTAAATACCTCACAGAATCCGTTAAAATATGTGAAAAATTGGGAGATCTGCACAGGCTTGCATCCAACTACAACAATATTGGTGTTCTGTACTGGGAGATGGGAAAAATTGAAGAAGCTCTGAAATACGAGGAGAAGAGTGTAGAGATTATGGAAAAAATTGGGGATAAAAGTGGGATGGGCGCCCTTTACGGAAACATAGGGATAATATACGAGGAGAGGGGAAACACATCTAAAGCGCTTCAATACTATGAAAAAGCCCTTCATATCGCCGAAAAGATTGGAGATAAGAATACATTGAGCATATCTCTCTCCAATGTTGGTGGTGTGTATCTTTCCATAGGAGACATAAGCAAGGCGTTGGAATATTACAAAAAAGGGCTGAAAATAAGAAAAGAGATAGGGAACAGGTACGAGATGTTGTTGAGCTACAACAGAATAGCGAGTGTCTATATGGAAATAGAGGATTTCAAAAGTGCAATAAAATATGTTAATAAAGCTATATCGTTATCAAAGGAAATAGGGATAAAAGACCCTCTCTCGGATAGCTTTTATTTGTCATCTTATATTTACAGTTTGCAAGGCAACCCAAAGAAGGGATTAAAATATGCGAAGAAATCTCTTGTTGTGGCAAAGGAGATGAAATCCCAAAGGGAGATTATGCAGAGTTACCGTGCTATGGGTGTTGCTTATCGTGAGATGGGAGAATACAGCAAAGGGGAAGAATATCTCCATAAGGCTCTAGAAATAAGTAAAAATCTCAAGATAAATCTTGAATATGCCATTACCCTTTACGAACTGGGATTGCTTTACAGGAAGAAAGGAGATAAAAAATGGGTTGAAATTATGAATGAGGCTTTATCGATTTTTGAAAGGGGAGAGATAGCTCTCTATTCTGAAAAAATAAGGAACATGTTTAAAACACAGTAAAAGTCCCGGCTCCCGGATTCGAACCGGGGACCTGCGGATTTCTGCTGAGCGGCTTT
>CAZVSZ010000140.1:0-3107 GCA_964630095.1 uncultured Thermoplasmata archaeon
TTTAATCTCCGCCACGATGTTCTCCACATCGCTTATGTGAATCTCCACGGTCATTTCCCTCCACACTGGATCCTCCTTGAATCTGTTTATGCATTCCCATTCTGATAAATAATGGGCATCTTCCACATCGTAGCCCTTGGCTCTGAATTTTATCTCCGTCAATTCATGAAATAAGATGTATTTTTCGTATTTTCTCCACTTCTCAGAGACCCATATCTCGTTTGTGGGAATTTTCAATTTTATGCCCGCAGGATTTGTTATTCTCTTTCCATTATAAATCACATTGTAGGTTGCGTTGTAATCTTTCATAATCTCATGGGGCTTGTAGAGCACACGATATCCCAGATTTTCAATCTCTCTCATTATTTCTTCAGCCATAGAGTGAAATATGAAGAATGATTTTAAATCTTCCTTTCTTTCCAAAAACAATAAATAAATCTTTTGCATGATTATACAAGTGAACCTTCTAAGTGATTTAAAAGAAGATTTCAAAAAGATATTGCGAGGTAATGTTCTTCTTCTATTTATTACATGGATTATGCTCAGTTTTGGAAATAATATGGTTCACAGATTTGATGGGATTTATTTCTCGGCGCTGGGTGCGTCCAATGTAATTCTTGGATTTATGGGAGCACTAACCTTTGGAATGATGGCACTTCTTCAAATTCCAGGAGGTTATATAGCGGATGTGTTTGGCAGAAGAAAAGTTATTATAATTTTTACTTTTGTGATGGCATTTTCAATTCTGATCTTTGCGTTTGCCCCCTCCTGGGAATACATTGTGGTTGGCTTAATAATAACCAATGTCTCCCTGCTTTATCAGCCAGCTCTCTTTTCCATAATAATGGATTCTCTACCTCCCGAAAAGAGGGCGGAGGGCTTCGCAATAACGAATTTAGCATCACTTCCATCCCTCATTGCCCCCATGATAGGCGGAACATTGATCCTCATTTACGGCGTGATTACCGGTATGAGAATCGCTTATTTCATTCTCTTTCTCCTCTCGCTGGCCTCCGCATTTTTACGATTATTTTTAAAGGAGACAATTGAATTGAAGAAAAAGGCGAAGAGAGAGAAATTCATGGAAAGTTTCAAAATACTGAAAAAAGTGAATTTGAAAGCCAAGGGATTAATAGTTGGAAACATGCTCTATTCATCAGCGGCAGGACTTGCGGGGTACTTTATTGTAAAATATGCGAGTACATACACATCTCCCCTTATATTCGGGATTGCCATGGGCATTATAACTCTTTTAGTTGGCACTGTGAGCATACCTCTTGGAAAGAGAGCAGATTTAAGAGGCAAGGAGAATTTTTATATTGCTGGCTTGTTTCTCATCGGCATTGGCTTCTTTGTTTTCATATTTCCCTCATCTCTATTTCTTTTCCTTTACGCATCTTTGGTTGGTACCGGGCAGGCACTTTTTGCTCCGTCAAATAGCGGGCTTATGGCGGATTTTGTATCTGAGAAAAACCGGGGAAGATTCACAGGAGTTTATTTATTCTTATCTTACATTGTGGCTATGATATTCAGCAGTTTGGGCGGTTACATATATTCATACAATCATGCTTTTCTTTTCATAATTTCCTCAATTCTCATGCTCCTCGCATCCCTGTGGGGAGTTTACATCTTTAAAAAATAAAAAAATTATTTCCTCCTCCAGAGAAGTGGAATTAGGAGGAGAAAGATCAGAAAGATATAGTGGAACTCCGGGACGGGATTAACCACTATATCGCTCTGCTCCCTGGGTAGAATCTCATAGGTGGAGTAGTGTTGCGATTGCACACCTGTGACTTGGACAGAATCGCCCACATGCAGGGTGGATATATCAATGCTGGAATTCTTGAGATAAACTTTCACTGCATTTCCATTACTATCTGAGACATAGAAATAATGTCCGGTTGTGTTAATTGATTTCACATTTCCCGTTATTCTCACCAATTTTCCATAATTTGTTGAGTTTGCCTGCTGTATTGTTATATCCCCCGGAGTAATTGCCGAACCTGACATGGTTTTCACCACCTTGCTCTCTGAGTATATTTTTATTTCCATATCTCCGGAATAGTGGGTAACATCCCCAATTACCTTGACATAGTCTCCGTAATTCAATCCAAGAGAGGTGAGGTCAATGCCGTACACATCTATCCCAGCAGTATCATCCTGAATGTATATGGTCTTTGAGAAGCTGCCGGGCTTGACAGTTATACGACCTTCAACAATAACCCTCGCCGTATTATTCCTCACCCAAGATATGCTTGGCATTGCATAATAATTGATATCCTGTTCAGCAGTGCTATCCACTCCGAGAGCAGTAATTTTTATCTGAACATGTGTGCCAGAGGTGTAATTTCCCATAGTGTACGCGTAATTGCCATCTCCTGCCTGAGAATCTCCATGAGTTCCATCATCGTACATTGAATCTTCCACATAATTCGTTCCATCCGTCGTGTAATTTATCTTCACATTATTTGCATTGGATGTGGCCACTGTGATTATGATGCTTGAATTGTAATGCTGAGCATTTGTGAATTCCATATCCGGTGTTCCCAGAGATACACCCTTTATGCCCATGAGCCATTTCACAAGGTTGTTGGTGAATAGAGCATTGTCATAGGGGGACGAGATTCCATCGCCACCACTTTGGAATATTGTGCCTCCAAGAGCTGCCATTCTATGCTCATTGATTATCTGCCCTGCTGCCACCGGAATATACGATCCCTGAGGATAGATGTACGCATCGCCATTTCCATCCGCATCCTTGTTTGAAGTATCGTTATCACCCGTTGCAAAGAGAATGGCTCCATCACTTTCGTTCAATCTACCACCAGAAGAATCTATGAGCGATGAAGAGGATTTAAATTCAACCTGGGATACTCCATTTGCAACCTCACCTGTGGTATCGTTGAAATGATGAATGAGAGGCTTGTAGCTTCCACCGCTATTGTTTGTGGAATCCAGAACCTCATCATCATTGAATCTTATCACAGAATTTACTCCTTGAAGTATGGGATTCAAATTCTGGGGATGGCTGTAATTTTTGTAATCGCATTCACTTGTTAGAAGTAATGAGCCGTTGAAATTGTTTATGAAATTCGTTATATTTGTTA
>CAZVSZ010000141.1:0-3089 GCA_964630095.1 uncultured Thermoplasmata archaeon
ATATATTATTTTCTTTTTACCATCTTCAAGTTTTCTCAGTATTTTATCAAACAACCTATCTGTTTCAATATTCGCTCTTTGCAGGAGAGATGGATGATATACATCCAGGAACCTCCTTATGGTTCCCAAAGGGATATTCATCTCCACCTTATCACATCTATAATGCATAAATTTCATTTTTTTTATACTTGCAAATTCTTTTACAATTGTATACTTTCCAGAACCCCCCGGACCAACTATGAGAACGAGTCTTCCCCTATATTCTGATTTTTGCCATATATTCTCCAGCATTTTCATTTCATATTTTCTATTTATCAGCATAGTCCCGTATTGAGTTCCCTGCATATAAATGTTGCTAATCCATTATGATAGTTAAATTTTAAATACTCAGTTGAGATTGTGGAAATGAAAAAGGTGATACCATGGAAAAGGATTTGATATCAATAACCGATATAAAAGATGAACTTCCAGATATAATAGACCTTGCCTTGGAGATGAAAAGAAGACAGCAGATGGGTGAGAGGGAAGTTCAAATCGTGTTGAAGAACAGGAGCATGGCAATGATATTTGAAAAGCCATCCACAAGGACTCGTGTTTCTTTTGAAGTTGCAATGACTCAATTAGGTGGACATGCATTGTATCTATCTCCGAGAGATATGCAACTTGGAAGGGGAGAAACAATTGAAGATACTGCCAGGGTATTATCACGATATGTGGATGTAATAGTTTACAGAGCATATAGCCACGAAAACATGGTTAAACTTGCAGAGAATGCTTCTATCCCTGTGATAAATGCACTTGATAACCTAGAGCATCCCTGTCAGATTGTTGCGGATTTAATGACTATCAAGGAGAAGAAAGGTGAGATAAGTGGTTTAAAATTAGCATATATTGGAGATGGAAATAATGTTGCACACTCTCTCATGCTTGGCTCAGCGATTATGGGTATAGATTTTTACATGGCATGCCCTGAGGGATATGAGCCAGATGAGGAGATATTAGCACAGGCAAGAAAGATAGCACATGAGAATAATACAAAAATTATAATCACCCATGACCCAGTTGAGGCAGTTAAAGATGCGGATGTTGTATATACTGATGTTTGGGTAAGTATGGGTGATGAAGCGGAGAAGGAAAGAAGATTAAAAGATTTCAAGCCATATCAGGTAAATGAGGAACTTGTTAGGCATGCAAAGAACAATTACATATTCATGCACTGTTTGCCTGCGCATCGCGGATACGAAGTTACAGATGAAGTTATAGATTCTCGCAACAGTGTGATTTTTGATGAAGCAGAAAATAGACTGCATGCACAAAAAGCAATTCTTGTGAGACTAATAAAGCATTAAATCATTCTTTCCTCTTGAACATTTTTTCTAATTCTTTTACTGTTATTTTTATAGTTGTTGGTCTTCCATGTGGACATGTGTACGGATTTTCACATTTCAATAATTGTGCAATTAACTCTTCCATCTCAAAAATTGATAATTTTTCATGGGCCTTAATTGCTCCCTTGCATGAAATTAATTTTATCATTTCATCCTTCTTCTTATTCACATATTTTGCCCCGATATCAATTATGTCTTTAATTATATCTTTGATATCATTTCTACTCAGTATGGGAGGTATTGCCCTCACTATTATCGTTCCTGCACCAAAATCTTCAATTAATATTCCATATTCTTTGAGGGATTCTTTAATTGATAGAATATCCTCATAATCTTTTGGGCTCAAATTTATTGTAACAGGGTCTAACAATTCCTGAATCTTTCTCTCCATCATTTGCCTCAAGAATCTTTCGTATCTTATTCTCTCATGGGCTGCATGCTGGTCAACTATAATAAGAGAATCTTTTGCTTTCATAATTATATAGGTATCATCTACCTGTCCTAAAATTTCATAGGGCAAAGTTCTCATTTTTGGTATAAATTCTTCAATTCTCCCGCTTTTTTTCTTTTTCACTTCAAATGTTATCTGCTTTTCCCTCTTTATTTCAGGAGATATCATTGGCTCAAATACCTTCTTTCCCCCCTCTTTACTTGGGATATTCTCCAAGGCTGTTAATGTATTCCAGATTGAATCTTTAATCTCGTTCATAATCAACGATTCATCATGAAACTTGACGAACAATTTTGCAGGATGAACATTTACATCAACATCCCCTGGATCAATTTCTATTTTTATAACAGCATACGGATAACTGTCACGAAAAAGAAGTGTTCCATATCCATTTATAATGCAATTTGTCAAAAATGAACTCTTAACAAATCTTCCATTCACAAATACAACTATCCTGTTTTTATCCTTCCTTGTAAGATAGGGCTTGGATATCAATCCAGATATCTTTATTTTTTTCTCGCTTTTTATTTCTATCATATCCTTTGCAACATCCTTTCCCCACAACTTTGCAATTCTTTCCCTTAAATTTCCAGGGGGCAAATCAAAAATAACTCTTCCATTGTGCATGAGTTTGAAATGTGTATTCTCATAGATCATTGCATACTTCTCTACAGTTCCAATTATATATCCCAATTCAATTCTCTCGGATTTTAAAAATTTCTTTCTTGCAGGAGTATTGTAAAATATATCACGAACGAATATGGAAGTTCCTCTTGGGCAACCTATTTCTTCCACATTTTTTATTTCTCCACCCTCAATAATAACCTTTGTTCCAACAATATCATCTTTTCTCCTTGTGTTCATAACAACTTTGCTAACTGCTGCAATACTTGGCAATGCTTCTCCACGAAATCCCAGAGTTTTTATTCTGTTCAGGTCTTCCAAATCTTTTATTTTGCTTGTTGCATGCCTCTCAAATGCAAGTATTGCTTCTTCTTTACTCATTCCTGTTCCATTATCAACAACCCGTATCTCATCAAGACCACCTTTTTTCACAAACACGAAAATTCTACTCGCTTTAGCATCTATACTATTCTCAACAAGTTCCTTGACGACGCTTGCAGGTCTTTCAACGACTTCCCCCGCTGCTATTTTTTCCACGATGAATTTTGGAAGAATTTTTATCCTTGTTTCCACATCAATAGTATTGTGTCTTGGAATAAATAGATTTCCACAAGACTCGGGGGCTG
>CAZVSZ010000142.1:0-3065 GCA_964630095.1 uncultured Thermoplasmata archaeon
AACATAACCAGCAAACCTTTCTCCGATACTGCCATACTTCACCTATCACCTCCTTGTATTTTAAGATTTCTTAATTTGGTGGGTTGTACATCTTCCATAATATTCGGCGTTGGGTTTATAGAAACATTCAAATATGTGATTTAATTAAACTCTTAGCAAGAAAAAAGGAGGTGAAAAAGAATGGAAGGTGATGAAGATGGCTGTCGGGATTCACATCATAGCGGATATGTATGGTGTGAGTCCAGAGATTTTGGCTAGGGTAGAGAAGATGAAAGAGATTTTTGAAGGTGCAGTGAAGTATGCAAAATTGAGCAAGATTTCTTCTGATTATTACCAATTTCGCCCTGAAGGCGCAAGTGGTATAATTTTGATTGCAGAATCCCATCTTAGTTTTCATACATGGCCTGAATATGGACTTGCTACATTAGACATCTACACATGTGGTAATCCGGAGCAGGCAGAAAGAGCGTATAAGTATATCAAAGAAAAATTGAATCCTGAAAGGGAGGATCTATTGAAGATGGATAGAGGTGTGAATGTTGAGAATAAGGAATCAAATATTGAGGTATCTGCAAGAAAAAAAGAGCTTGTGGAAATTAATTAAAGTGGTTGATGCGAATCCTTTAAGGCTAATTGAAGAAATTGAAAAAATGAGGATAGATGGATTAGTGGATATTAGGAATGGAAAGTTAGTCCTCACGGAACGGGGCAAAGAGGAAAGAAAAAGATTAAAAATAAAATATGTGGATGTGAAATGCAAAGAATGTAATGGGAAAGGTTATAAAAAAGACCCATTTAATATATTGAAAAAATATAATGAAATAATTGAAAATAGACCAAAACCAGTTAAGATTTACGACCAAGGATATATAAATCCTGAAGATGTTATGAGAAGAGCATCTTTTATTTATGAAAGAGGGGATTTGGAATCCTCGGATATATTGATTATTGGTGATGACGATTTACTTGGTATATCTCTTGCACTCACAAATATGCCATCTCATATTGAAATTTTAGAAATTGATTCTCGCTTAATAGATTTCATAAATAATGTGGCAAAAAAATATAATTTTAATTTACATGCTCAAAAATATGATATAAGAAATCCAATAAACGATAATTTAAGGGGAAGATTTGATACTTTCATAACAGACCCTGTAGAGACCATAAAGGGGATATCCCTTTTCTTATCAAGGGGTGCAGAATCATTAAAAAATAATGGCTCTGGATATTTTGGCTTGACTCATATTGAAGCATCGCTCGGTAAATGGAGAGAGATTGAAAAAATTCTCATAGATATGAATTTTGCAATAACAGATATGTTAAGAGATTTCAGTATTTATCCAATGAAAAATAATCTGGAAATATCTTCCGAAGATTATATAATTACAAGGAAGATTTATGAAATTACAAAAAATAGAAAAATAGATACTGATTTTTATCGCTCCACATTCATAAGGGTTGAAGGGATCGGAGAGATAAAACCCATAATAAAAGGTGAGGTAAAGATGGAAAGAGAAATTTATGTGGATGATGAATCAATAGTCACAGCCCTTGCTACGAGGGATTAAAAATGTTATCATTAATCCCCACAAAGGTATTTTTCACAAAAGGAGTTGGAAGGCACAAGAGCAAACTTGGTTCATTTGAAAGGGCATTGAGGGATGCTGGAATTGCTCAGTTCAATCTCGTGGAAGTGAGTTCAATTTTTCCGCCAAATGCAACCATGGTAACAAGAGAAGAAGGCTTAAAATATCTTAAACCAGGGCAGATAGTTTTTGTTGTCCTTGCAAAGAATTCAAGCAATGAATTAAATCGTCTTATCTCATCTTCCGTGGGTCTTGCAATACCTAAAGATAGAAGTAAGTATGGATATCTCAGTGAGCATTACAGTTTTGGAGAGACAGAAAAAACAGCAGGAGATTATGCAGAAGATTTAGCGGCGGAGATGCTTGCATCCACCATGGGACTTCAGACACATCTTATCTGGGATGAGGAAAAACAGGTCTGGCGTCTTAATGATAGAATTTTAATGACATCAAATATTACTGCTACTGCTGTTGTTGAAAAGCCAGGTGAGTGGACAACAGTTATTGCTGCTGCCGTTTTAGTTCCGTGAAATTTTTCTTAGTTCATTTGCATAAATATGAGCAAGGCGTAATGGTTCTGGATTCTTGAATTTGGTAAAATTTCTCACAGTCTTAATTGCCGTTTCAAGTGATATTCTATGCCCGGGAGATATATAAATTCCCTTCCTTTTTCCGCTTTTGAGAAAAAATCCAAGTTTTTCATCGCCTAAATAAATAAAATTGTTCTCTATTCTTCCAAGAAGGTGAGACTTTGCAATGCCAATTGTAGCAATATCATTTTTCACACCCACATGCGATGCAAGCCCAAATTTTCTTGGATGCAAAATTCCATTTCCATCTACAAGGAGAAGAATATCATAATCTAAATTTTTAATCAATTCCGATATTATTGGCTCTTCTCTAAATGCAAGATATGTTGGTATATATGGAAAATTCACAGTTGATTTTTTTCTTATAATATCAATTATGTTCATCTTTGAATCCATTATTACCAAGCATGCAAATGCATTTCTTTTAGAATAAGAGATATCCACCCCGCCAATGAAATCCATGGAAAAATCATCCTCAATTATTATTTTTTCTCTCAATTTTTCCTGCTCTTCTCTCAATTTTTTGAGAGGATAATCAGTCTTGAAATCATCAAATAATAATTCTTTAAAATTTTTCACCTTTCCATTTTCTACTTCAACTCCTTCTTCTTGCAACAATTCTATCTTTTTCCTTATTCCCTCTGGATGTGTAAATCCTCCCAAAGATCCATCACTCATAACCACCCGATGGCATGGAATCTTTATTGGCTCAGGATTTTGAGATAGCATTACCCCGCAGGCTCTTGAAGCAATCATATCTCCCAATGCTCTCGCTAATGCTCCATAGGTGCTTATTCGCCCTTTAGGAATCTGCTTTACAAGTCCGTAGAAATATGAATACAAATCCACAATGCTTCATGGTGCAATATAAAATAAATTTTTGTAG
>CAZVSZ010000143.1:0-3056 GCA_964630095.1 uncultured Thermoplasmata archaeon
CTCGGTTACAGCCTCATGAAACTCTGGCTCTGCTGGATTCTTTGCCTTCACATGCGATATTACATTTTCCACATACTCTTTTGCATTCATTTTTTCACCTCTTTTAATTGGCGGGGGAGAATGGATTTCAATGATATTAAGTTTTACATTTAAAAAATCATTAGATTTTGACGAAAAGCACAAAAGAAAACATCTTTATATGAAAATAGGATGTGGGTATGTGCATAGATTGAAAATCATGGTGGATAATGCAAGCGAGGAAATATATAGAGCAATGAATGTTGAATCGTATCGGGAGATTCCAAGAACTAAAATAAAATTATCATTCCATGATAAAAAATTGGATATTGATATTTATGCGAGAGATACCCACTCTCTAAGAGCGGCAATGAACTCATATTTGAGGTGGCTAAATCTCTCAATTAAAATAGAAGAGGTGATTGAAAATGGCAGTTAGTTTAACCCCGTATTTGAAGGAGAAACTTGAGCAGGCACAGAGATTGCAGGGTGAGCTTGAGGCAATAGTTTCACAGAGATATCAGTTAGAAATATCTTTGAAAGAAGTGGAGAAAAGTATTGAAGAATTAGAAAATTTGCCTGATGAGGCACCGATTTACAAGAGTGTTGGCTCAATACTTGTAAAGGCGAAGAGCAAGGAAGATGTAAAAAAAGAATTGGTGGAAAAAAAGGAAACTTTAGAACTGAGAATTAAGACTGTGCAAAAGCAACAGGAACTTCTCCAGAAGAAGTATGAGGAGATACAGCAGGAATTTGCAAAATACGGGGGCGGAGTAAAATCTGCTTAATTCTGATGCATAGAAATGCAGATTTAGATGCTCTTGCATCTGCATATTATCTTAAGGAGATATACGGTAATTGTAAGATTGCAGGTGATGGGCTTGATAGATTCTCAAAGAAAATAGCAAGGAAATTTGATATAGAAGTAGTTGAAAATGTGGAGAATGATTTTGAAAAAATTATAGTTGTGGATACACCGAGCAGGGAGCAATTGGGAAAATTTAAACCTCTGAGAATAGATGAGGTTTATGATCATCATGAGAGCAACAGTATTTCAGCCCCAAAAAGATTCGTATTTCCTGAATATTCGTCCTGTGCAGAGATGCTTTATAATATTAGGAGAGAGAAAGTTTCAAAAAAAGCATACACCCTGTTAATTGGTGGGATAATATCGGATACAAAATGGTTCAGAAATGCAAATGAAAAAACATTTGAAACATTAACAAGAATTTTAAGAGAAGGAAAGATAAAATACGAAGAAGTGAAATCCCTATTTGAATTTGATTTAAATTATGGTGAAAGAATTTCCATTCTCAAGGGTTTTCAGAGAGCTAAGTATCGCACAAAAGGAGATAAAATAATATGTGTCACGAGAGTAGGTGCGAATGAGAGTGTTGTTGCAAATTCATTATTAAGTGTAGGCAATATTGTTTTTGTAGCATCTCAGAGAAAAGAAGAGGTGAGAATTACCGCACGCTCAAGAGAGAAAAATTTGTTGAAGATACTTGAGGTTTTATCCCGAGATTTTTCGTGCAGTTATGGGGGGCATCCCAATGCTGCAGGTGCAAGGTGTGTGGGTGATTCTGAAGCCATTTTAAATGCCCTAATTGAAATTGCGGAGAAGTAGTTTTATATAGAGATTATCCATATACATCCGATGTTCAAAGGAAGAGATATCATTTCAATAAAGGATTTGAACGAAAAAGACATGAAAAGGATTTTTGAAATTGCCAATGAGATGATTCCAATTGCAATGGGAGAAGAAAAAAGTGAGATTCTCCGTGGCTACATTCTTGCAAATCTGTTTTTTGAACCATCCACAAGAACAAGATTATCATTTGAATCTGCCATGCACAGGCTTGGCGGTTCCATTCTTGGATTTGTAAACCCCTCTGCGACATCGCTTTCAAAGGGAGAAACCCTCGCAGATACAATAAGAATGGTTGACTCTTACAGTGATGTTATAGTAATAAGGCATCCTTATGAAGGCTCTGCAAGATTAGCAGCAGAATTTGCCAAAAACCCCGTGATAAATGCGGGAGATGGTGCGGGACAGCATCCAACTCAGACCCTTTTAGATATATTCACAATTTTTCGGGAATTCGGGGATTTGAAAGGATTGAAGATAGCATTAATTGGAGACTTAAAATATGGTAGGACTGTGCATTCTTTAGCGTACGCACTGAGTAATTCGGGTGTTGATATATACTTAGTCTCTCCCCCCTCTTTGAGAATGCCGAAACATATAATAAGGGAGATGAAGAAAAAGCCAGAGGAGTATGAGAAAATAGATGATGTAATCAACCTTATGGATGTTTTCTATGTTACGAGGATTCAGAAAGAGAGGTTTCCAGACCCACAGGAATACCTGAAGGTTGCGGGTATTTACTCAATAGAAAAAAAAGATGTTGAAAAGATGAAAAAAAGTGCAATAATAATGCATCCATTGCCAAGGGTAGATGAGATAAAACCTGATGTGGATTATACTCCCCATGCAAGATACTTTCAGCAGGCATTTTATGGTGTTCCGGTAAGAATGTCCCTTCTCTCACTTGTTCTTGGGGTGGTCTGAATGGATGAGAGAGTTTTGAAAGTAGAAAAGATAAAAAATGGTATTGTAATAGACCACATTCCATGCGGTATGTCTTTAAAGGTTCTCAAGATTTTGAACATTGAAAGAGATATTGGTTCAACGGTGACTCTCGCAATGCATGTAAAGAGTAAAAACGGTTGGAAGGATATTGTGAAAATAGAAGATAGATCTCTTGAGGAGAAGGAGATAGATAAAATTGCACTTATTGCCCCAAATGCCACTGTTAACATAATAAAAAATTATGAGGTTGTGAAAAAGCACAGGGTTAAGATTCCCGATAAAATCAAAGGTATAGTTAGATGCATAAATCCAAGATGTATAACGAATCAGAAAGAGCCTGTGGAAAGCGAGTTTTTTGTTATTTCAAAAGAACCATTAATTATAAAATGCAAATACTGCGAAAGGGAAATGAATGCAAGAGAAATCATAGAAAATATAATTTAGA
>CAZVSZ010000144.1:0-3051 GCA_964630095.1 uncultured Thermoplasmata archaeon
CGGGCATTGTGATCTGGAATAACCAAGAAAAAATAGAAGTTAAAAAATCCAGAACTTATGCACCATGGCCCATGTATCATCAGAATCCAAAGAACACAGGGCAGAGTCCTTACAGCACGGAGAGTAATACTGGAAATGTGTTATGGAAATACTATGTAAATAATTCTGCTTATCTCACTGATTCCGTAGCAATTGATTCTGATGGAACAATTTATGTAAAGGGAGATAAGTTATATGCCATAAATTCTGATGGCTCATTAAAATGGAGTTATGATGTGGAGAATATAAGAACAAGCCCATCTGTGGATTCAAACGGAAACATATATTTTGTTGCAAATATACCTGGGAGTTACACTGCTACCATTCTCTACTGTCTTGATAAGGATGGAAATCTTCTATGGAATTATACGGTTAATAACATAGTAGAAACATCCATTACCATTGCAAATAACACGCTGTATTTTGGAACATTTGAGGGAAATCTGTATGCAATGAATTTGGATGGAAGTGTAAAGTGGATATTCAATGATGGCTTGGATGACCCTGCATGTAGAATATACGGAACTCCCGCAGTTGGAAATGATGGAACTATTTATTTCCCGGCGTATGATTATTATTTCTTTGCAGTAACTCCGAATGGGGATCAGAAATGGAGCACCTCGCTGTATTCCACATGCGATACAACACCGGTAATAGGAAGTAATGGATTGATATATGTTGCAGCCGATGTATATGATAATTCCTGGCATAAAAATGTTTATGCTCTCAATGAACATGGAAGTAAGGTATACGAAAGTCCTAATGTTTCCACCAATGGAGGTGGCTGGTGGATTGCTCCCGCTATAACCACCAACAACACTATTTATGTTATTGGAGATAGTATGCATACTTTATATGCTCTAAATGAAGATTTGACTGTAAGATGGAATATTACAGAGAGTGGCCCAAGTTTCACTTCTTCACCCACAGTGGATAGTAATGGAATAATATATGTGACAGACACAGTATCAGTATTTGCAATTTATCCAAATTCAACAATAAAGTGGCAAACCCACATGGATAAAACATCCCCATGGGCTTCTGTTCCTGCTATTGATTCCAGTGGCAGAGTATATATCTTATGGGATAAAAACTTAACCTGTCTTGGAAATCCAGCTATCCCCGAGTTCTATTCCATGCACTATATTGTATCTTTTTCTCTTATTACCATGGCGGTATTCATAATTTTCAGAAGAAAAAATATAACTGTGTGAGCCCGAAGATGAAGTAATCCATGGAGAGGTTTTTCTTTGTTTTTATATTTTTCCTTAGAACTGAAGTAAAGAAGATTTCTAACCTTTGAGGGTTTTGATAGTAATCCTCAACATTATTATATTTTAAAGATGTCCTCAAATGCTTGAATCCAAGAAATTAGTATAAACATGGATGAATGGTCTTTAGAGATTAAAGAAAAAGGGAGAAAAAAATATAATAATAAAGTGGTTTATGGCTCATCAGAGCATCTTAACTATTATTCTTGGAGATATGGTGGTCCGCCGTGGTTGTTGGATTCTTCATAACCTCTTAATCCCAGAACTGCTTATTTTTTGCGTATCTCAATTCTTCTTTAACTACTCTTTTCACAACTTCCATCTCATCTTCATAAGGAATTGAGAGAATCCTCGCCGCAGTTTTTAATCCTATCCCCCTTCCAGCAAGAACCATGGCACCAATTCTCTTATGTCTCCTCAGAAGGTGCGAGATTCCAATCAAACGCTCCATGTCAACCTTGCTAAGCTCCGAACTCTTTCCGCTTTTGATTTTATCCACAAGCTCTTCCTCATAGGGTTTCAAAAGAACAACTCGAACACTGCCGCAGAACGGACAAACTGCCTTATCAAAATCTTTCACCGTTATGTGATAACTCTTCTTACACGAGAGACAGAGAAAAATTAGCTCTTCGTTGAGCAATCTTTTCTGCACAGCTTCAAGAACGGGGCGGGTGGCCACGATGGGCGATGCCATGTCTCCTTTTGCTTCTAAGAGCATCTTTGCCTCTTCGCTTATTTCCCCTTTCTTTATTTTTGTTTCTCCTCTTTTTATTCTCCCTAATATCTCTTCTGCATGCTCGATATCCATGTAGTCGTGAATCATCTTGTCTACAACTTCCTCATACAGTATCGTGTTGCGGTACATTTCTGCAATTTTCTCTATTCTGTAATTGCTCACACTTGCCTCTTTTCTGAGCACGCCCATTTTCCTCGCAACGTGGAGAAATGTGTACTTAAAAGCTCTGGAATTTCTCGCAATCACATTAATTATCGTCCTGAGATTTTTGAGTTTGAAAAGGAGCTTTTCTATATCTCCTTCTCTAACATGGGGATTGAAAAATGCAATGCTGTAAGGAGTCACGGAGAACTCGACTGCTTCCCCAATCTTCTGTGAGAGAATTGAAGAGATAATAAGAGCGAGTGTGTAGTTTGTTTTGGTGCCAGCTCTTATGCCGATGAAAATGAGCCCTGTGCCCCGCTCCATCCGAATTTCGTTTTCTTTCCACAATTTGAAATTTTTCATCATTTCCTTTGCTTTGCCGTTCATATTCTTAAAAGAAGGCGCTTCCTGAGCGATTTCGTAGGGTACTGGAATCTCCTCACCAAGCCATGATGGGGGCATTGCAATATCCATTATGTACTCCACTTTCACCTTATCTTCCTCTATGGTGACCACCCTCCATGTTTTGCCCCCGATTACGAAGGTCTCTCCGGGATTAAGAGTGGATACAAACCTCTCATCTAAAATTCCAATGAATTTACCTCCTATGCTCACAACCCTGTAAGATTTCTCATCGGGAATCATTGAAATATTGTCGTAAAAGAATCTCATTCCGGCTCTGCTTTTTCCGAACTCTATGCCATCGTACCATATCTTGCCCATATCTCTGGCAAAGAACAAAAGCTCTTCAAATTCTTCCCATGTGAGCTCATGAAAGGGATAAGCAGAATGCACAATCTCGTACGCTTCCCTCGCATTCATCCTCTCCGTGTTCGCCATGGCCACAATTTGATTGAAAAG
>CAZVSZ010000145.1:0-3024 GCA_964630095.1 uncultured Thermoplasmata archaeon
AAAAAATGCAGGTTATTAAAAACATCAGAGTTCTTTGGTATGGGTTTTGGTTTTCCTACCTCTTAAAGAGCGAGAGAAAATAAACAAATGTGGCAAATAATCCAGCAAGGGCACTGGGTGCAACATTGATGTAAAAAGAGGAAAATATACCAAACAGTCCACTTATTAATGAGATGAAAAAAGAGGATATTATCGTCCCTGTGACGCTTGATGTAAATCTCTTACCACTTGCTGCTGGAACCACGAGCAATGCATAAACCAATATTACACCAACACATTTGAGGAGGACAACCACACCAATTGCTATGAGAATAAATAGAAGTGTCTCATAATAAACACTTTTAATTCCTGACGCCTCTGCACTCTCAGGGTCAAATATTGAATATAGCATTTTGCGATAAAAAATTATGAAAAGAATTAGAAGGATAATAACGGAAAGAATAAGAATTTCAACATCCTCTTGGGAGAGAAGGAGAACATCTCCAATTATCAAGCCCCACGCCACCGATGCATATTCTTTTATAAGCGACAGAAATAAAATTGCAAGACTCATTGAGAATGCAAACATTATCCCAATGGCAACATCCACATTTTCTCTCCTGTGGGATGCATATCCAATAGATAATGCAAAGAAGAGAGAGAAGAGAAGGGCCATCAGGAGAGGATTGAAATTGAAATAATAGAGAGTTATAAAAATTCCAAGAGCTGCACCTGCCAAAGAACCATGGGCAATTCCAGCCACGAAGAATGTGCTTCCTCTGAATACTGAGAAACTTCCAATGGTAGCAGATACAATTGAAATGAGAAAAACGGCAATTAACCCCCTCATCACCCATACATTAAACACGAACATGAGTATCGCTTCCCACAGTATAGCATATATTGCCCATTCTCACAATAGGGATGGGAATTCCATACACCTTCTCCAGGTTTTCCTCTGTGAGGGTTTCTGATAACCTGCCGTAAGCTATAACTCTTCTGTTCAACAAAATTATCTTATCGGTGCATTCAACTAAGGGATTGATATCATGAGTTACAAGAATTATTGTTTTCTCTCCCTTCAAACCATGCAAAATTCTTATCAAATTCATCTTTGTGGATACATCCGTCGCTGAAAATGGCTCGTCAAGAATCAAAATTTTTGGGTCTTTTGCCAGTGTTCTCGCGAGAAGAACCCTTTGCTGCTGCCCACCACTCAAGGAATCAAAACTCTTGGCCCAGTAATTTTCCATACCCACAATTTTTAGTGCTTTCTTAGCCTTTTCTACATCTTCCTTCTTTATTGTTATTTTTCCAGCACTCAGGGAGAGGAGGATTACTTCACTCACCTTCAGGGGGACATTTATATTTATCCTATCCCTCTGGGGCATATAACCTATCATGCTCCTTGCTCTCTCTGGCTCATTATTAAATATTCTTATCCTCCCACTGTAAGGTAGGAGGGAGAGAATGGATTTCAGAAGAGTTGTTTTTCCTGCTCCATTGGGACCGACCACCACTATAAATGATGGATGCTCAATTTTTAAATTTATATCTTCAAGGGCAGTATATCCATCGTATTTAACCACAAGATTTTCTATAACAATTCCATCCATCACACATCACTCGGTATCGGTCTGCCATGGGGGCATTTTTTTGGATTTCCCAAATAATCACATAATTTTTCTACTATATCATCATTCACAATGCACTGAATTTTAGAGGCACATTCACATGCCTCTTCCAGTTCAACACCTGCACGGTAGAGCATTGTTTCAATTACCCTGTGATTTCTCAAAATTCTTCTTGCCTTTTCAATTCCCTTATCTGTGAGAGAATAAAATCTCCCAACCTTCAAGAGATAACCATCATTAACCAGTTTCTGAATGTATTCGTAGGCTGTTGGTCTCTTAACTCCCATTTCATCTGCAAGGCTCTTTGGTCCTATGGATTTCATGTTTTTTGTGTAATCCTCGTATATTTTCACAAGATATCTGTATGATGACTCGCTCATCGTTAGGTAATACCTAACAAAATATTTAACTCTATCGCAGATTTTCCACCAGAGCCATGAGTGCTGCATTGTTTTTGGAAGAATACCCTAACATAATAATTTTATTCTCACTTATTTCACATCCTCTCTCATACCAGCCCCGGATGTCAGCATCCACAGCTCTATCTATAATTTCCAAATTTTTGTTTAAAATGAACACAGATGGATGTTCTTTTATTTCTCCAGATAAAATTATGTTTCCATTGCTGGCAGATATGTTTGAAAAAGTGCCTTTTTTAAAAATCAAACTATTTTTTATTTCACCAGCCATATCAGTTTCTAAAATATAAGCGTCATCATTTTTATATCCAGCCAATAAAATATGGTTGTTATATGTTTCCATAGAATAAATCACCATGTCATCTATGATTTTCTCCCAAACTACCTGCCCTTCTTCGTCTAATCTAACGAGTTTACCGAACCATCTACCTTTCATCTTATAAGAATAGGATAAAAAATTAGAAATGAATCCGCCTGCAAGTATATCATCGTATCCTCCATATTTCCATAGATTTACAATTTCTAAATTTTTATTTATTTGTATCACAAAGACATATTTTTTCTTATTAAACTCAGATTCTCCAAAACAGTAAAAATATCCCTCTTTCTCAACAATATTATAGAACGCATCGTTCTCGCCTATCTTGTAATTCCTTTCCTTTAATTTATTTCCATTCTCATCCACCATAAGAAGATATGCCTGCCAGTCTCTGCCTCCTGTGGGAGTTGCTATACCATGTGCATTGCCGCCGATAAGATATCCTTCATTCGTTTTCAATATAACTCTTCCCTCGTATTCATCCTCGCCACCATGTGTTTTATTCCACAATATTTTTCCTTTTTCATCAATTTTTGTGAGCAAAATTCTGTATTTTTCTCTTATTTTTGTATTTCCAACAATAATCCATGAATTACCATCCCTGCAGCAGTCGCTCCATATATTATCGCTGCCTTCCCCGTATATATTAACCGCAATCTTTCTCATTTTTATC
>CAZVSZ010000146.1:0-2990 GCA_964630095.1 uncultured Thermoplasmata archaeon
GGGAGAATTCTGTGCAGGTATTGTAGCAGTGTAGGTATAATAATTTCCATTGCTACTCACAAAATTCATTTGGATAGGGATATATGAAGTATCATTGGAATAATAGAGAACCACACTATTTAATGAATTCACATCATACACTGTAGCATTTACAATAATATTCTGTCCCACATACACAATGTATGGAGCCTCAACAGTTATTTCTGGAAGAGTGGATGATGATATCTCAATTGTGATATTCCTGTAATTATTTTCTTTGACTTCATCGTTTGGACAATAAGCATAGATGCTTATCATATATCTCCCCGGGGTGAAATTGTAATCCCAGTTCACATATTTCTCTCCCCTTGACATGTTGTTTATCATCTTGCTTGACTGATAGAGCAAATTTATACCCGATGTTGTATTCACATAAACATCGTCAATGTACCATCCAAGTTTAGCCCATTTCTGCAATGAGTTATCTGTTGCAAAATGGAATCTTATTTTCACAGTATTCCCGCAGAAGGGAGTTAGGTTGAATCTCGCCTTTATCCAGCCATTAGAATCCCCACCATAGGCGGAAACTGCACCCATGAGGTTGGATGATAACAGTGTCACCGGATATCCGCCATCAGGTGTGATTTTAACCCATATCCCATCACTCACATTTTCAATCTCCACTACACCACCATCGTAATAGTTGGAGTTGTAATAATCAAAGTCGTACCACTGCCAGAATTCAAGATATGCAGTGTTCACGGATGTTAAATCTATTGAAGGTGAAATCAAAACACTGTTCTGCCCCTTATGATAGTTTCCACTTAAATTCGTTGCCCATACATTTGAACCCGAGTGAGGTTGCGGTGCTCCATTTCCACTTGGATTACCGATTTGCCAGTCATCGTAGGTGGCATTTATCTTCTCATGAATCCATCCGTCTGCTCCATTTTCCATATTATCCCCGAATATTATTCCATTGCCAGAGTAATTGTATATTCTAAGAGTTGCATTTGCATTTACAATCTTGCCGTAATTGGATATGGTTGCATTTATGTGATGCAATCCCTTGGAATATGTTGCATTATTAACAGGAGAATCAATTGATTTCACACCAACATCATAATTTGCTTTCCTGACCTTTATTGTAATGAGATAAGAATAATAGCCATTTGCATCCTGCGCGGTGAAGTTCACAACATAAGTGCCCGGATTCGTGAATGTATGAGAAGGATTCTGCAGAGTGGATGTATTTCCATCTCCAAAGTCCCATTGATAGGAATATGACCCTGTTCCGTAATAGATATTTCCTGTGAAATCAACGCTCAATGGTGCAATACCTTCATTCACAGAAGCACTTGCTTCTACATAGGTTTCCCCCGGTCCAGCGGCGGGACTCACAGATATTGCCTTCGTTATATTCATTTCGTTGCCGGATGAATCTTTGGCATTTAGTGTGGCAAGGTAATTTCCAGGAAGTTTGTAAGAATGGGTGGGATAAGCATTCCCTGCATAATTCCCATCTCCAAAATTCCAGTGGTATGAATATGGCTGTGTTCCACCATTTACCACACTTATAAAGCTCACATTTAGGGGAACATGTCCATTACTTGGATCAGGTACAAATGTTGCATTGAAATTCCCATTTCCTCCAGATACATAGATTTTCATCTCCTGTGTGGCGGTGTTTCCATTGGCATCTTTAACCATTACCTTTGCTGTGAATATTCCCCCAATATTGTATGTATGACTGCAATTTTGAGCGTTGGAAGTTGAGCCATCTCCAAAGTCCCATGTGTATGTATAGGGTTTCACGCCTCCAGAACCCTGAGAGGTGAAATTAATGGTAAGAGGAACAAATCCATGATTTGTAGAAGCAGTAGCGGTTACTGCGATTTCTGTTGTCCCATTTCTCCATAAATCCTCAAGCGGGTCTGTTAAGGCGAGAGTATCATTATGACACATTGGGAACGAGGTTTTGTCTGTTTGGGAAGATTTCAGTATTGATAGATCAACATTTGCCACAACCCTCTCTGCAAGAGCAATGACATTGGTAGTGTTGTATGCAACATGCGATATGTAATTTGTCTTGATATATTTGGGATTGGCAATCACAACCATTGGTACACGATATGTATTACTCACATGGTCAGGACCATTATCTCCATTCTGGGTGTCATCCTCCGTAACTATTATTACGGTGGATTCGTTCCACTGTGAATTGTTCATTATGTGCTCTACAATTCTGTATGTCTCATAATCATTTTCAGTTATATTCTGATATGTCCCCGGATGATCGTTAAATAATTCAACATAGGAGAATGTTGGAAGTCCGTAATTATCTATGAAATTCATATAATCATTTGCAACTACTCTATCAGGTGTATTTTCACTATTATTTGTATAGTTATCATAATCCAGTTCCTCAGGAATATTCGTTCCAGGCCTATCCTTTGGAAGCCATACAGGTCTGTTTGAATTATATGTTGTTAAGCCATCATCAACGAACCAGTAAATATCCCCCACGGTTAAAAAAGTAACATTACTGTGATGGTAGAGATACCTGTCAAACATGGTTCCATTCACCGGATATTTTCCACTCTGATGTCCTGTCATTTCAGTATCCGCCGCAAACAGGTACCAGTGATTTGGACCCGATGGTGGAACAACACCTGTCCAGTAGTGGTCAAGGAGAGAATATTTCTTTGCCAGCTCATGAAGATGTGGAACTTCACTAATATGATTTGGACTCATTACCTGAGCATCCGCAGATGAGTTATAGTTCTTGAAATCTCCAAGATAATCATCAAACACATGGTTCTCCCGATACAGTATAACAAAATGCTTAAACGGGGGAACATAGGGAGGAGATTTGAATTTCATTGGCTGTGGAAATTTTTTAAATATGTCCGGAGAATCAATATGCGTGTAAACAAAATCATCCGGCTTGTATGTCTGAATTCTTTTTTTCTGAATTCCGATTTTTGAAATCCCTATATAATTACCCTGTA
>CAZVSZ010000147.1:0-2954 GCA_964630095.1 uncultured Thermoplasmata archaeon
TTTTACTGTTGCCCCATACTGATCTTTAGTGAGGAAAGCTTGACCTACCCAAGTGTTCAAGTAAGCGTACAGGTAGCCAAATAAATCCCCATTCTTCGGAATGGTACGTATGACATCATGAGATAAAATGCAGGGGGATATGAATTTGTTAGAAATAATTGTTCTACCGACCGTACCTGAGCACGTTACTAATATCCATTCAGGTGATACTTGAAGTCCCTCTGGTGGATTAACTACTGATTTTCTTGGTTTTAGAGGGAACATGAAAATATCCGTAGGTGTCAAAAAGGGCAATCCTTTCCCAATATCAACATAATTTCTCTTAAATCTTGACCTATGAAATATTTTTGACATAGTATCAATTGTCTCTATTGTTATCCCACTTTCTTCCAATTTACCCATTAGAATTTTAGAGGCTATAGCATCCTTTGCATAAAAACTTGCATCAAGTCTTTTCTCCCCATCAAAGAGCCAATGGCTTTCTACATCAAATACCTGAAATAGGGTATCTGTCATAGAAGTCATACAATTCCCTTCCCTCTAATCCATTCCTTAAACATCTCGGCAACTAAAAAAAGATGATCGTCAATTACTTTCTCTCCCTTCTCGTCTAATTCTACGTCCCCCTCTGGCGTGGTCTTAAACACTTTGTTGCCCCTTCTATCATGCCCCACCTTTTCTGGAATTGCCATAAATATTTCATAGTCTTCTGAATATTTTTCTTGCTCTGGTGTTTTCTTCTTTAAGATTAGAATACTAGTCTGTGTCCCAGTGTGTGGTTCAAAAGTTTCTACTGGTAAATCAATACTCGCTATTATGTACGTCTTTTTTAGAATCCATTCTCTAATCCACGCTAATCCGGGATTGCTCAGGATACTATCAGGAAGAACAATTCCCAAAAGACCGCCAGGTTTTAGAAAACCCAAGCACCGTTCAATGAATAATTGTTCTGGCGGAAGTGCAGTTCTCGGAGAATTGGCTTTGAATGTTGTTAATTCAAATTGTTCTAATATGTCTGGATTATTAACTACCGCCTTTGTTCCAAAGGGTGGATTAGTTACGACCATATCAAACTCTCCCAGATGTACTTTTCTTTTAGCTTCGTCATTCCAATTCGATGGCGCTTCAAGAGAATTGACCTGAAATATATTCGATGACCCGTCGCCATGCATAACCATGTTCATTTGCGCAACCTTTACCAAGAACGGGTTAAAATCCGCACCAAAAAAGTTAGTGGTTGAAACATCCCGAACCGAATCTCTCAACTGGTCATATTTAATTTCACGCTTCAGAAAAAGTTGTTTTATTTTTTGAACACCATCTATTAAAAATCCTCCAGTCCCAATAGCAGGATCAAGAATTTTCATACCTCCTGGGCTTGTTAGTTTTTCTTCAGGAAAAAGAGAAAAGAGCATCTCCATCGTCATACTACACACAGTTCTTGTTGTGAAAAACTCGCCCCGATCTCCCCGCAAATTGGGTCCAACTATTGTCTCGTAAGCTTCGCCTTTCACGTCCGTATCGGTATCAACAAGGCTAAATCGCTGCAATTCTGAAACAACATAACCAAGAACACTATCATTTAACTCAAGTATTTCGTTCCCTCTGAAAATATACTTATAACGCTCCTGCACCTTTTGAAAAACGTTTACCAATCTTTCCCTAACCTTTGAGATATCCTCTCCGGGTAAGATGTAGAACTGTAATGTTGGGTTGTATTGCTCATCATAAACTTTTATAAAAATCAATTTTTGCAGTTCTTCAAAAGCCTTATCTTTTTGAAAACCTTGATTGGCATAAATATAGTTGTGGGTACGTTTAAACGCTTGTCTTAAATCCACGGCAGGAACAAGCGAACCTCTTGTTGGTTTGGGGATAGATACCTCGCCACCCATCGGGACATCTGGAATCTGAGTTAGAACTCTTTTCCCTTTCTCCTCTCCAACCTTAAACGCCAATCTTTCATTGCCCACCCAAAGAGCAAATGCACTATTGGGGGATGCTGCGATATAACTTTCAAGCTGCCCTATTCCTGCTTTTTTGTCTGAAGGTTTAACATCTTCAGTTTTTACTTCGACAATCATGTAGATGTTTTCTTGAGCGTGTTCATCATTTTCAGAAAAGATAACAATGTCTGCCCGCTTTTTCGCTCTTCCCATTTTTATAGGGAACTCAACATCAATATCGTTTTTGTCATAGCCATATTCTTCAACAAGACCTCTGGCTACGTCCTGCCTCACACTTTCTTCTGGTTTATCTTTTCTCAGCTTCCCCGTTATGAAGCACTTTATTTTTCCGGGTGGTATTACTTCTTCTGGCATATTTTTATCTCCGTTTATGGCTGCGGGATATGTAACTTAACAGCTTTGATATATCTGGTGTGCGATCTGAAGCCGTGTGTCTGCTGTTGGGTGACATGTAATATACTTTATGTTCTAACATTAATCTCACCTTCCATTGTTTTAAATGTAGATTTTATAATATAATATATACAACCTTTCTGGTTATACTGTTTAGAAAGAAGTTTTAGCGCAGTTCTGGATTCATTCATGGGAACTACTCTGATTTGTTTTTTGTATTTTTCTTTAACTTCTCGTTCGTTCTTGTCATATATCTCTATAATTTCTGATGGAAATTTTAATTCAACTTCACATTCGATATCGAACTTGTTTTTATTCCAAATCATAATATTTAAATTTCTACCATCTACCGGTATTGTAATTTTACCCTCTGGCAAAATTTTGATCAACAATTTTCTACATATACTCACTTTTTTAATTCTTTCGTATAGTCGTCTTGGTATATTTGTCAACTTAGTTATTCCATAAAGAATAGTTCCTCCAACAACACCAGAATTTTCCCGCGATACTTTGGCGAGAACACCGTATGGTCGGTCAATCGCGATACTGTATGCCGGTCGTGTCGGAGTTCTTTACGCTCCATACGCCGCACGT
>CAZVSZ010000148.1:0-2896 GCA_964630095.1 uncultured Thermoplasmata archaeon
TAGCAATGGAAATTATTATACCTACACTGCTACAATACCTGCACAGAATTCTCCCTGCACAATAAAATATTATGTGGAGGTGGATGATTCTGTCGGAAATGTCAACAGCACTGAAACACGAGATATATCCGTGGTGAGCGGTGTTCCTGAAATTAATTACCTGCCATTAACTATAATTTTAATTGCAATTGTTGTGATTCCAAATCTTTATAAAAGAGGTGAAATAAGGAAAAACTAAAAATCCATAATAGCATGACCATCTATGTGGAGAGAGATATCAAAATTCGGTAAAAAATTGGTTACTCAGGGCTTGGTTTCCTCGCATTTTGGGAATATAAGCGTACGAATTGGAGATTATATGTATATAACTCGCTCTGGGAGTATGCTTGACGAAATTACCAAGGATGATGTTGTTCGGGTATCAATTTACAAACCATCATCGCTGGATTTGATTGCCTCATCAGAAGTATCGGCGCACAGAGAAATATATAAAAATACATCTGCACTGGCAATTATTCACGATCATTCTCCTTTTGCAGTTATTGAATCTCTTATCCATAAAGAATCAGGGAAGGATAGAGTTGTTCCAATTGATAGTGAAGGCTCGTATTTTCTTCATGATATACCTATTGTTGAGGGTGGAATAGGCACAGAAAAACTGGCGAGAAATCTTGCCAATGCCCTTGCGGAGAGGAAGGCAGCAATAGTTTATTCTCATGGTGTATTTGCCCGTGGCACAATTCTTGAGGATGCCTTTGTGGCGGCGAGCATGGTGGAGCATTCCTGCAAAATGATGTACTATTTTGAGATGTGGAGAAAGTTATGATTCATCTTATTATCTTTGATTTAGATGGAACGATTGTTGAAAATGAAATACCATTTTCTGAGATGAGAGAGAGGATAATGAAGAAAATCAATTGTGAAGAAAATCCTCCTCATCTTTATGAATTTCTGAAAGAAAAAGGCGACAAATATCTCAAAATCCTAAAAGAAGAGGAGATAAGGAGGGCAAAACATGCAAGAGTTGTCTCCTCCCTCCCTACAATCCTGAATTATTTGAAAGAAAGGGAAATAAAAAGAGCAATTCTCACAAGGAACTCAAGAAGGGCAACACTAATCGCCCTTGGAAAATATGTAAAGGAATTTGATTCAATAATAACAAGGGATGATGAGTTTGAGCCAAAGCCGAGTGATGAGGGAATTATTTATCTGCTCTCAAAATTCGGTGTGAAAAATAATGAATGCATGGTTGTGGGGGATTATGAATATGATATAATTGCGGGAAAGAAGGCTGGATGCATAACAGTTAGAATCGGAAATGGCGAGGGTGATTACAAAATTGAAAAAATTGAAGATATTGTGAATTTAATTGAGAAAATTGATGATTACAGTTAATCTCTTACTCCTGATACATTGGATAGTTCGGGGCTTCAGCAACGATATTCACATCATGAGGATGGCTCTCCTTAATTCCAGACTGTGTAATTCTTATGAATTTCCCTTTCTTCTGTAATTCTTCAATATTTCTTGCTCCAGTATATCCCATTCCTGATTTCATTCCTCCAGTAAGTTGATAAAGAACTTCAGATACTTTTCCTTTATATGGAACTGCTGCCTCAACTCCCTCGGGCACAGTTTTTCCCTTTCCCAATTTTCCATACCTATCGGATATGCCCTTCTGTAAAGCACCAATTGAGCCCATCCCACGGTATATTTTGAATTTTCTACCGCCTATTATTACCTCACGCCCTGGGGATTCTTCGGTTCCTGCAAGGAGGCTTCCAAGCATGACGGCATTTGCACCTGAGGCTATTGCCTTAACTATGTCTCCAGAGTACCTTATTCCCCCATCCGCAATAACTGGAATTTTATGCTCCTTTGCAATATCTGCAGTTTGAGCAATTGCATCTAATTGTGGAACACCAATTCCCGCTATAACCCTCGTAGTGCATATTGAGCCTGGACCAATTCCAACACGGAGAGCATCAACTTCAAGTGAAATTAAATCTTCTGCAGCATCTGCTGTTGCTATATTTCCTGCAATTATATCCACATCTATTTTCTTTCTTATCTTCTTTATACTTTTCATAACATTCTCATTGTGGGCGTGAGCAGTGTCTATGACAATAACATCCACCTCCGCCTTCTCCAATTTTATTGCCCTTTCAATATCAAATGGACCTACTGCTGCTCCCACCATTAATCTTCCCTCTGAATCTCTCGTTGCATTCGGAAATTTCTCTCTCTTCAAAATATCCTTCGCAGTTATAAGCCCTACCAATTTTCCATCTTTTACAATGGGCAATTTTTCAATGCGATTCTCATGCATTATTTTTATTGCCTCTTCTATGCTTATCCCCTCTCCCGCCGTTACAACATTCTTGGTCATGAGTTTCTCAACTTTTATTCCCGTTCCACGATAAAACCTTATATCACGATTTGTTAATATACCAACAAGTTTATCATCTTCAACAACGGGAAGACCCGCAATATTTTTTTCTCTCATTACCCTTTCTGCTTCTTCAATCGTTGTATTCGGTGTTACAGTATGCAAATCTCTAATTATTAAACTCTCCTCTCTCTTGACATTCTTTACCATTCTCACCTGTTCTTCAATGCCCATATTTCTGTGAATTATTCCTATTGCCCCAAACTCAGCCATGGCAATTGCCATCCTATCCTCACTTACAGTGTCCATTGGAGAACTCAAAATGGGAACTTTTACCCTTATATTCCTACTTACGAAACTGGATATATTCACATTCTTTGGCTCAACAGGACTCCTTGCTGGAATTAGAAGAACATCATCAAATGTCAGCCCTAACTTCGCCTTGCTCAACTTCTCTTCAAACATAGATGGAAAATGAAACACAGATTTAAAAGTTTCTCTCAATCA
>CAZVSZ010000149.1:0-2879 GCA_964630095.1 uncultured Thermoplasmata archaeon
ACCATTATGTACACTGTTGCTGCTAACACTACTGTAATTGCCACCATTAAGATAGTAGCAATTACTGGGCTCACGCCTTCTTCCTTCCTATATATTTTCTTCATTTTGTTCAGTCCTCCTGCCCGTTTAGGGCATGTAATATATATTCATAGTAATACTTAAATCTTTCGTATGGCAATATGGAAATTGTTAAGTTTTTGAGCAGTGATATGTTAGCACGGGGCATATTTTTTAAATAAAAAATAATATTTAATCTCTTTTTGAAAATCAAAATTAAGTTATGGAGGAGAAGATTTAAATCCAAAAGAGAGATAACCATCCATGTACATTATCGTGATAGGTGGTGGAAGAATAGGGGAATACCTTGTGAGCATGCTTATAGAAGAGGGTCACGATGTTGCACTCATTGAGATGGATGCAGAGAAAGCAAAGCACATGGCTGAAAATTACGATATTTTAGTAATTAAGGGAGATGGAGGAGAAGCAAAGTATCTTGAAGATGCAGGAATACACAAAGCAGATGTTCTTGTTGCATGCACCGGAAACGACCAGATTAATTTTGTTGCATGCCAGCTTGCCAAGAGCACATACAATGTTCCAAAGGTAATTGCAAGGACAACAAATCCCTCAAACAAGGTTCTGTACGAAAAATTAGGGGTGGATGTTGTTGTCAGCACAACGGAAGCGGCTGCAAAGGCAATATACGCAGGAATAAAAGGATTCTCGGCAGTGCTGACATTTACGGGAAATATTGAATTGCTTTACGCTAAAATCACACAGAAATCTCCGGTAATAAACAAAAAAATAGGGGAGATACACATGCCATGGGGCAGTGTTCTTGCCACAATTCTCCGCACTGGAGAGATAATAGTCCCAACGGAGGATATTGAGATTATGCTGGATGACGAGATTGTTATAGTGGCAAAAAAGGAGGCAGAGAAGAAAGTCAGAGAACTCATTCTTGGAAAGTGATGAAATGAGGGTCTGGTACTTTGTTTTAAAATTACTGACCTATATTACCCCATTTCTGATTTTTGATGCAGTATACGCCCTGATTGTGGATAAAAGTCCTCTACTTCTACTTGCATTCCTGTTTCCTGCAATATGGATTCTGTTTATCTGGGCAATTTTTATGAATTTCAAGCCTCCTGAAAAACTATCGCTCAGGGAATCTTTCAAAGTAGCAGCACTGGGCTGGTTTCTCCTATCATTTTTTGGAGGGATGCCATATTTCCTATCAGGATATCTCAATCCCCTTGATTCTTGGTTTGAGAGCATGTCAGGATTTACAGCCACAGGCTTGACAATGTTTCCAGATGTTGAATCTCTGCCAAGGAGCATACTCCTGTGGCGCTCATTAACTGAATGGATTGGTGGTGTTGGAGTAATTGCCTTATTCTTATCCGTGATGTATAGAACGAGCAGAGTCGTCCAGACTCTATACTTTGCAGAGGGAAGAAGTGATAAGACAGAGCCAACGATAATTGGAACTGTGAGGAAAATATGGGGAATCTACTTCTTTTACACATTTTTCTTTGCTCTCATATTCTACATTTTAGGTGCTCCCCTTTTTGATTCAATAAACATAGCAATGACAGCCCTGGCAACTGGCGGATTTGCGGTAACAAATAATAGCATTGCAGCCTATTCTCCCTATGTGGCTATAGCCGTCATATTTGCCATGGCGTTTGGAGGCATATCATTTGTATCCCATATCAATCTTTTCAAGGGAAAAGTGAGAAAATTCTTCTCAATTGAAGTGGAGGCAATGCTCCTCATAATTTTCTTCTTTTTCATAATGATGGCTCCACATCTGATTATGGGGGGAATATCACCACTAACAGCCATACTGCAATCCAATTTTCACATTGTATCCGCATTGACTGGCACGGGATTCTCATTATCAAATTTATCTCTCCTCACAGATTATGACAAATCAATATTGATAATATCAATGGTGTTTGGTGGGGCTTACGGCTCCACATCATCTGCTCTAAAACTAATTCGTGTTGTTGTATTATTTTATGGTATATTCTGGTACATCAAAGTTCGCCTATCTCCAAGAAGCGCAATAATACCATTCAAAATCGGGAAAAAGGTATTTGAGCCATCAGAGGTTAGGGATGTGGCAATTTACACAACTACATATATTTTTCTTCTCCTCATAGGGGCTATGGTTCTCATGCTCTATGGAAACTCGCTTGTAAATTCCCTTTTTGAAGTTGCAAGTGCGGAGGGGAATGTTGGATTAACTGTTGGAATAACCTCACCCTTCATGCCCTGGGTTGAAAAAATAGTGCTTATTTTAGAAATGTGGCTTGGGCGTCTTGAAATATTCCCCGTGCTTATAATGCTCGTGGATATATTCAAGAGATAAAAAACTTTAAATTATAACCCAGAACTTAAAGGGAAGAGGGTAAAGGGAGAAATTCACCGTTTCTTTGGGATGAAAAACCTTTACTAAGAACCTCCAGCAGCCACATTCTTTGGGGATAAAACACCTTTCTTTTTAAGAAAGGGGTTAGTGCGGGTGCCGGGATTTGAACCCGGGGCAAAGCCGTGGCAGGGCTTCGTGTTACCAAACTACACCACACCCGCTTACAGCAGGTGAGTTCGCATCATAGATGCTCACCACACCCGCTTACAGCAGGAGGGAATATAATTTTTTTGTATTTAAGATTTTAGAGAAGGTGGTAATAAAAAAAAATTTATTGGGGATTGCCTATGGGGTTCCATGGAATATACCAGGGATGAAATCAGGGATAACTGGTACGAGTTTCTTTCAAAGAGTGATTATGGAAAAACTCTTCTTGAGATAGTTGACAAGTATCCTGATGAGAAATCGTTATATGTGGACTTCAGTGATGTTGTAGAATTTA
>CAZVSZ010000150.1:0-2867 GCA_964630095.1 uncultured Thermoplasmata archaeon
TACGAATCACATCAAAAAATCTTGGATATATTGTTGGCTCACCACCTGCAAATTGTATCGCAGGGGTAGGAACTGGTCTCTCTTCACGGAGGAATTTCATCATCTTTACGACTGTTTCAAAATCTGGCTCATAAACATAGCCTGCTGCATTCGCATTAGCGAAGCATATCGGGCATCGGAGATTGCATCTATTTGTCAAATCTAAATTTGCTAAAGCGGTAAATGAGTAATGATGATCAGTATATCCGTTTATGATCTTTGGATATTCTGGTCCAACTCCATCCAGGAGCATTCCCCATTTCTCCATCCATTTCCAGACCTCTGCATCCCCGTAGTAAATATCCTTGAATTCTCCATGCTCAGGGCATGTTTTTTTGTACCATATCTTTCCATCTTCCTCGTAAATCGTTGCTGGGATCACTTTTTTGCACACCGGGCATATTGACATTGTTTCTTTTGGCAATCCTCTTTTTAAATCCGATTTCTTAATTACATACATACCCCATGCAATAAGGTAATACAATTTTAAAATTTTGTAGTTATTTCAACTACAAACGAATTCTTCTGAGCAGTCTGGGGGATACTACAAGGAGCAGAGATAGAAGCAATCCTAAAGATATTGATAATACATGCTCCATTAGAAAATTTACAACTTTTTTCTCTATTTCTATAAATACTGGCACAGGTAGGGATATATAGGGGTCTTGAATAATATGTCCATCATTTTCATAGGCAAAATAGAATATAAATTTCTCACCTGTGTATTTATACAGTGTTTTTAAAGAATTCTCACTAAACCATCCATACTTGAAAACCATATTGTTTTTTCCAAATCCAATAATTCCCAAATCATCCTGAGAGAAATCATGATATGTTATATTCCCCATTTTCTTTATTTCTTTCCACCCATCATGTTTTTCAAATATATTCATATTTTTGTTATCTTCCTGAACACTTATCTTCTGCTCTAAAAATATGTAATCATCGGGGCAATTTGTATCAATATTTATATCAAATCTAATTGTATTATTCCCAATTTCAAATTTCTTCTTTTCATAATTTTTTTGTGAAATATAAAAATCAATGGAAATTAAGGCATAATAATTTTTATGCCATGGAAAAATTTTCACAATTGTTGTATTTTTCCACATTTTTATATGAATATAGTTTCCCATAGCATTATTTTTTTCGTATTCTTTACTTATTTTCATATCGTTCAAATTTCCCCAGCCCATGAAGGGTGATTCAATAGAACCCATGTATATTCGTGTGAATTTTATTTTCATAACATCACTGTTATTTATGGTGATACTTATTGTAGAATTTTTTCCATCAAACTCAAGAGAAACATACTTAAAATTCATATTTTCAATATTGTTACCGCTAACAAACGGAATAATGGCTACCATCATGGATGCGATTACCATCAGGGAAGTTATCTTGCGTATCACAGTAATGAATATGATATTTATGAATAAAGAAATTTTGGTACATTCTTTGAATGTTTTTTATTTCAAAATTGTACTACTATTCAAATTTTGTACCATAAATGGAATATATATGGAGGTGGATGAGGGCATGGTGATGAAATATGAAAAAGATGTGGATACTAGTACTGGCGGCAATTATTGCCATACCTGTAGTGCCCGCAATAGCCACCGGGGGAAACATGCATTACAGTGGAGGATGTCAGATTGGACAATTTAATTATACCAATGGGTTTGCAGCAGGGAAGTATGTGAGTTTTCAAATTGATGATAAAACTGGAGAGATTGAAAATTACAAGGTAAATGGAACATCAGTGTTTCAAAGTGTAACTTATGAAAATGAGACCTATGGCAATGTATGGACAAGGAGAGCAGTGCTGTTCTACTATGGTATGGGAGAGAAAATAAACTTTACTAATCCAACCCAGGGGAAAATGAATTTTATGTGGAGATTTATGCATATACATGATAATCCAGCGGGAGTATTTCACATGGTAGTGTATGGTGAAGATACGGTAACTTACAAACTTGCAAGTGGAATTGATGCAATAAAAACAGGAAACCATGTAATCACCCTGAATGGAACAATTAGCGGAATCCTGATATTCACTGGAAATGCAAAGATAGGAAGTAATGAAATATCAATTACACTGGGAACCAAGAATTACACATTTGGTAACTACGAGTTTAAAGGTGGAAGTGTGATCTTCATAAGAACAGGAGCATGGAATATACCTTCAAAAATAAAAGAAAAAGTTATCAATGCAATACAGCAGGGAAAAATGGGTGGTGAAATGGATATAAATGAAAAAGCAAATGATTTTATCAATTATACCTACGGGCTTCATGCCAACTTAAAAGTGAGGGAGAAGAACAATATCCAGATTGCAGTAAGTTCCGAAAATTCTGAAGGAAAAGCAATAATGATAAATGTTGATAAGAGCACAATGAACTACGATGAGCATCATAATATAATTGTAAAAATAGATGGGAATAAAATAAAAATGACCAATGAGAACGATGTACTTGCAGGTGGAAACGAAGGAAAATATGCAGTTGTGGATAATGGTAACTCAGTAACAATATTAGTTTATATACCGCACTTTTCCTCGCACACCTTAAATGTTGAGAGTCAGGAAACGAGTTCAATATCTGGCACAATAGGATCTCTCATTGGTAACCCAGTGATTCTTGCAGCGATAGCGATTATTATTATTCTCATAATTGCTGGGGTAATAATCCTCATAAAAAAACACTGAACCGCCACCTTCTTTTTTTTTATTTTTTGTAGATTTTGTAATAAGGAGATATCCGAGGATATTTGGGAGTAGCGAAAATATTAAATATTGTATGTTCCATAATCCTTTATGGAAGGAGTTG
>CAZVSZ010000151.1:0-2856 GCA_964630095.1 uncultured Thermoplasmata archaeon
TCTATGTAAATTGCGGGTTTAAGGGGGAGGGAAAACTTTTTCTTATTTTTCGGGTCATACGATGAATCTATCTCAACTCTTGCTTTTAATTCTTTTTCTATGTATTTTCTCTCCCTCAGCAGTATATTCCTCTCGTCTATCTCTCTATATTTCAATTTTTCCTTCAAGATTCTCTTTACAACATCCACCGTGCTTCTGTCTTTTCTTATCCTCATTGCATCTTTTATTGCATTCTTGGGAGAAGAATCCTTTATTGCCCTGAATATTTCCCATTTCCAATTCTCAGCGGGGTATATGTATATTATCTTTGGCGTTAATTTTGCAACATTCACAATTTCATTTATATCCTCAATCAGATTCTTTAAGTATTCCTCCTCATCCTCCACTCTTTCATCTATAAATTCCTCCTTAATCTCTGACAGTTTCTGAAGTGATATGAAATCTTCATGTTCGCTCTCATGCCAGAGTTCCTCACATATATGGGGTATAACAGGTGATAAAAATATGAGCCAGTCATCAAGAATTATCTTTATAATTTTTCTCCTCCTCTCGTTACTTTCCCTCTTCTCATAATACTTTATATCGTTCATGAAGTGAAAGAGCATGTTGAGATATGCATCCCTGATTTTGAAATTATCCATCATATTTATGCTCTCTTTCATTCGTGAATAGAACTTGGAAAGAAGCCATCTGTCCATGTGAGTCAAATTATTTACCTTTTCCTCATGAATACTATCCCTCACGATTTCTATGAATCTCTCAAATTTTTTTCTCAGGGAAGAAATCTCACTCTCCTTCCAGTCCATAACAGAATCTAAATCTGAATTCACTGCACAGTAAAGACGAAATAAATCCACACTGTATCTCTCCGAAATCTTTGCGAGGGGGATAACATTTCCCTTGCTCTTTGAAATCTTTGCACCTTCACGAATCATCAAACCATTCAAACTTATACCACGGGGCCAGAATTTTTCAGGAAATATGGCGGTATGATGCATTATGAAAAATGCAAGATGATTGCTCAGATGAGCAGGGGCTGTATGCCTCAAATCATTTGGATACCAGTATGTGAATTCTTCATGCATTCTTTCAATTATTTCTTTATCAATGCCTGTAATTTTTGATATACTATTCAGATTTCCATCACCTAAAAATATATAATCAAAAAGTTCCTCTTTTAATTTTTCTGCGGGGATTTTGTTAGCTCTTATTATGTGGGCAATTGTGTAAAATGCCATGTATATTGTGGAATCACTTAGACTTTCAATAATCCAGCTCCTGTTCCATGGAAATTTAGTGCCAAGACCCCGTTTCCGAGCGCATGGTCTCTTATCAAGCCAGTCAATTATACCATGCATCATACCCCTGTATTTTTCAGGATAAAAGAGCATGTTATTCGTTGCTTCATGCCCTAATTCTTTCCACCATTTTGGAGAATAATCAATGAACCATTGCTCCTCAAGAACTGCAACAATTACCTTATGTCCATTTCTTGTTACTGCCTTCCTTGATGTCTCATAAAATACATTTCCAATATTCTTTGATATGAGCCAATTCTTCACCTTATCTTTTATATCGCTTATCTTTATTCCCGAGAACTCACCACATTTTTCATTCATTACCCCACTGTAAAATTCCTCACGATATATGATCTGGGTTGCCTCTTCTAAGCGGGAATCTTTCTGATTTTTTATTTTCATCTTCTCGCATATATCTTTCGCTGGGATATTATACCCCTTAATATCTATAATTTTTATCGGCTCAACTTTATCCATCTCTTCCTTCGTGAATCCATATTTTTCAAATTTTTCTTTCTTAAAATCCATAAGGGCTTGATAATCATAGGGAGCATGTGCAGGAACTGAATAAACCACACCTGTTGCATTATCCTCATCAACGAATTCAGCAGGGAGAATGGGAATTTTCCATCCATTAACTGGCTCTTCCACATATTTTCCAATAAGTGATGAGCCTTTAAAGGATTCTATTTTCTCTACCTTCTTCTTTTGATATCTTAACTTTTCATACGCCTTCTCTGATATAATCCATACTTCATCATCAACTCTCACCCTGCAATAATTGGCATGGGGATTTAGCCACAGGTTTGTAACACCAAATATTGTTTCAGGTCTTAAAGTTGCAGCAACAAGATAATCCTCACCAATTTTGAATTTTATTGTTGTAAATTCCATTATGCTCACTCTATTGATATCGCCATCTTTTATGTCATCTTCACCTACCGGATTTCCCTCTTCTGGACTGTATGTTATGGGATATTTTCCCTTCTTTATCACTCCTTTCCTGTACAATTTTTTGAACTGCCATTCCACAAATTTATTGTATATTGGCTCAGATGTGTTGAATTTGCGACGCCAGTCAATAGAATAACCCATCCCTATGAAGTCCTGTATTGTCTTATCTGCAAAGTATTTTGCTATATTTTCAGGCTTTACAAATGATTTTACAATTTTTCCCACTTTTTTCTCGTCATTCTCATATATCCTCACATATTCTTTGTACAATTCTATGGTTTTTTTATCCCCGTTTTTTATGCTATCTGCTATTGCAAGAACAGGAGTACCTGTAACATGAAAAGCCATGGGGAAAAGAACATTGTAACCTTTTAATCTCATCCATCTCGCTATTATATCTCCTATTGTGAATGTCCTTCCATGCCCAATATGCAGAGAGCCAGACATGTACGGATATGGAACTGTTATGAAGAATTTTTCACGCTCATCAATTTTCGGCTCAAATATTTTAGCATCTTTCCATCTTGCCTGCCATTTCTTCTCAATCTCTCCGAAATTCATACCCCACAATATCGCTTATTAAATAAAATTTTGCTTTATTCAG
>CAZVSZ010000152.1:0-2821 GCA_964630095.1 uncultured Thermoplasmata archaeon
CTCACTATGTATTTTACTTTCTTTTTCGTCCTCTTTATCTATTCCTGCGATTTTAGACAGGTGGGAAATTTTTTTGGGACTACACAGGATATTATACCTCACATAGTACGCCTCTTCCCACTTTCCAAAAGAAAAGAGTTTATACCTTGAAATTATCTGGTATTGCATGAAGTATATAATCGTGACAGGGGGTGTAATTTCTGGGCTCGGAAAGGGAATAACCACAAGTTCAATAGCTAAAATTCTCCAGGCAAGGGGATTGAAAGTAACAGCAATGAAAATTGACCCTTATCTGAATTATGATGCTGGAACGATGAATCCTTACCAGCATGGAGAAGTTTTTGTGCTTGATGATGGTGGCGAGGTTGATCTGGATTTGGGAAATTATGAAAGATTTTTGGATATAAATCTCACATTTGATGATAATATTACCACGGGAAAAGTTTATAAGACGGTAATTGAAAGGGAGAGAAAGGGAGAGTATCTTGGCAAGACAGTTCAGATAATACCCCACATAACTGAGGAGATAAAAAGGAGAATTAAGAAGATTGCATTAAAGAGCGGTGTTGATGTTGTTGTGATAGAAGTTGGGGGCACAGTAGGAGATATTGAGAGTATGCCATTTTTAGAGGCTGCAAGACAGCTATGGATGGAAGAAGGAGATAGAAATGTTCTGTTTGTTCACACAACTCTCATTCCAATAATGGATGTTGTTGGAGAGCAGAAAACTAAGCCAACACAGCACAGCGTTAAGGAACTTCGCTCCCTGGGAATACAGCCCCACATAATAATTGGAAGGGCAAAGGAAAATTTGACAGATGAGACAAGAAGGAAAATATCACTGTTCTGTAATGTTCCTTATGAGGCGGTTATAAGTGCGCCGGATGCAAAATCAATTTATGAGGTTCCATTAATCTTTGAGAGGCAGGGATTGGGAGATTATATAATGGGAAAATTGCAGTTATGGGGTGAGAGACCGGAGTGGAAAAAATGGAAAAAATTCATCCACAATCTCTACAATCCTGAGAAAGAAGTTACAATTGGAATTGTGGGAAAATATGTTCATCTTCAGGATTCATATATAAGTCACAGAGAATCATTCGTTCATTCTTCTGCAAAATTGAGAACAAAGATAAATTTAAAATGGATTGAGAGTGAGGATATTGAGGAAAAAGGTGTTGGAATTTTGAAAGAACTGGATGGAATTTTGATTCCTGGGGGATTTGGTCAGAGGGGGAGTGAGGGAAAAATTATGGCTGCAAAATTTGCAAGGGAGAATAAAATACCATTTCTCGGTATATGTTTTGGTTTTCAATTAGCCATAGTGGAGTTTGCCAGGAATGCTTTGGGATATGAAGATGCAAACAGCACTGAGTTCACAAGAAATATTGAGCATCCTGTCATAGATTTACTTCCAGAGCAGAGGGATATTGATAAGTTGGGTGGCACTATGAGGCTTGGCTCTCATAAGATTATTATAAAAAAAGGCTCAATGGCTTATAGAATTTATGGAAAAGAGATTATATACGAGAGGCATCGCCATAGATACGAGGTAAATCCCGATTATATTGAAGAAATAGAGAAGAACGGCATGCATTTCACGGGCAAAGATGAGAAGGGAGAGAGAATGGAAATTTTTGAATTGGAAAAGCATCCTTTTTACATGGGCTCACAGTTTCATCCGGAATTCAAATCAAGACCTTTAAATCCTTCGCCACTTCATCTCGCACTTGTAAAGTCGGCAGTAAAGAAAAAATATCAGTGATGTCTCCCCATATAACCCGTTATGAACTCACCAACAAATTTACCTAAATTTCTTAAATTATGGAACTGCGAAGTCTCAGCATGAAGATACAACATGCATTCCTTCTTGCAGTTGTGCATAATCTCTCTTGCTTTCTGTGCCTTTTCAGATTTCAAAATAGTTTCAAGGTCTTCATTGAGAAGGTTGCCAACACGATGAGCAATTACAGCGCATGGATAAATTATATCGCCATTTGCATCTATTGTAACGGAGAAAGAGCGACATTGATAGTGGTTCACAAGGGAATCTATAAATGCCCAACTTGTCTCTATTGTGCTCCCATACTCTTTTTTCAGTTCTACAAGCAAATCGTGCAGCTGCTTTTTATCAGGAGATAAATTCGGTGTATTTGGAAGATAAACAGCAGACATAATAAGAATTCTTGCCCCTGCATTGTATGCCTGCTCAACTCTCCATCTCAGCGATGATATATCGTTCTTTGTTACAACTGTTTGAACTGTTACCTTCATAATTGAAGCATATTTTTTCAAATCTTTGAAAAGATGAAGATTGTTATGTCCCTCATCTATGGATATGTGGAGAAAATCAAGATACTTTGCAAATTCTCTTATTGGCAATTTGTGAAGCAATGTACCATTTGTTGTCATAAAAAGATAGAATGAGCGGTCATGGGCATATTTTATTATATCAAGAATATCCCTTCGCAATGTTGGCTCTCCCCCTTCAAGACTTAACACAGTGACTGTTGAATCCGCAAGTCTATCAATGATTTTAAATATATCTTTTGTTGGTAAATCTGGCATTTTTGATTTCCAAACATCGCAAAATGGGCATCTCATATTACATCTATGGGTCAACTTGAATGTTCCGTATACAGGACGCTCAAAATCAAGATAACTTTTAAAGAACCATTTCACAGCACGGAGATTCCTGTTCATTGTCGCCTACAATATCCTTTCCTTATTTAATTTTTTGGTATTTCTTAACTCTATCTCTTATCCAGTTCCAATCAGGCTCTCCATGATTAAAAAATGTTTTGAAATTGTCCTTTAACCA
>CAZVSZ010000153.1:0-2800 GCA_964630095.1 uncultured Thermoplasmata archaeon
AATGGGGCTTTCAGAAACCGGGAGGTCGCCGGTTCAAATCCGGTCGGCCCCACTTAAATTTTTCATTTTAATGAAAATGATAAGCAGTAATATTTAGAATTGATTAAATGATACATTTTAAATACTAAAATATCCATTGCCATATATGAATACCCTCACAATCGTAGAGAAGTTAAAAAATGATAAAATCTTACTAATTTCTGGAACTCAGGGAATGGGTAAATCAACTCTTGCAAGAGAGATAAGAAATATTTTGGAAAATGAGAATTTTATTGTATCTCTTATAAACTGTGAAAGAGAGAATATAACTCCGTATACGGACCTAATAAAATTGCTTCAGGGATTACCGAGTATGGAAGAAATTTTTAAAATAGTAAATCCTTCAAGGATTATTGGGTATTTTGTCATAAATACAGGTGGTGTGGCGCTTACAACAGTTCTTACTAAAAATGAAAGTATGGATAGTGACATACTTGCAGGAATGATAACTGCCGTCAGAAATTTCATATCGGAAACTATAAATCTCCTTGGATTGAACGGTTTATCCACCTCACCGCAAATAATAAGTTCTGCTGGATACTCAATAATAGTAGCAGGTGTAAAGGGTGGATATCTCGCCACATTGCTGAGCGGTCAGCCTTCCATATCCACGATATCGTATGTGCGGCAACTGGCCACAGAGGTATCATTTAAATATGGGGACCTTATAGAAAAATGGAGTGGCCATCAGGAGGACACTATAGATTTGCAGTATTTTATGCACAAAAAAATTGATGATGCACAGCCCTTTTATCCGGAGCGTGGTGAAATAGTAAATGCCATATCCAACAATCTTCCCAAGGATAAACCCATTGTTTTCATGATAGATGATGCTCACTGGATAGACCCATCATCCCTTGACATCATATCAAGCCTTAGGGATTGGGGAATGGAAAATATCCACGTAATTTACTTTTTTAATCCAAACAACGCGGAGAAGCACAAAAGTTTTATAAAGATTGTTGAGAGAAATAAAAATAGAATTTTTACACTTAGTCCATGGAATAAAAATGTCATTCATAAGAAACTCATGGAAAAATATGGAGAGCAACGGTGGCTGGATGATCTTGCAGAGAAAATTTTGGAAAAAACCGGTGGGGTGGCCATACTTGTTACGGAAATGATAACCAGGCTGGAAGAATACGGTGTAATTAAAAAATTCGGAGAGGGATACATATTTAACAGGAAAGTTATGGAATCCATTAATTCTATGAGCATGTCCTCTGTGGGCAAAATATGGGAAAACAGAATAAACGAACTTCCACAGAATACCAAAAAGATTTTAAAAATTTTTTCCGTCATAGGTGATGCAATTTCCATAGATTTTGCAGTTAAAATTACTAAAATGGACGAAATGGACATTATGATGGCTCTTGATCCAGCCATTGAGAAAGAAATTGTCATACTTGAGGATGATTACATAAGATTCAAACATCAGGGTCTCAGAAAATCGCTTTACGAATCCATGAACAAGACACAGGCAAAAGTGTACCACAGATATGTGGCGAAACTTATGGAGAATATGAATGAAGCCCCATCGCAAATAGCGTATCACTACTGGGAGGCGAGAGATAAAAAAGGAGTGAAATACCTGAAAGATGCTGTGGAAATGGCACAGAAAACGCAATCGTACCTTGAAATGCACAAATATTGCTCAATGGCTCTGGATCTTGTAACAGATGAAAGTGATAGGTTTTATTTCCTCACAAAGAAAGCGAAAGCGTGCAACGTTCTGGGCTATATGAATGATTCCCTTAAACTTCTGAGCGAGGCGGAAAAAATTGCAAAAACTCCCGATGATTACCGCGATGTTTTTAATTTGCTTTCGTCGGCATATTTCAGAATGGGTTATTATTCAAAGGTTGTGGAAGCGGCGAAAAAATTCTCTCCAATAGTTGGTGAGAAAAATCAGAGTTATATATTGCTTGAAGTTGCAAGGGCCATGTGGCGCCTTGGAAATCTTAAAAGAGGGGAAGAATATTTAGAAAAACTCTTAAATGAGGAAATGAGCGATGAGATGGCTATAGAAGTTTATCGTCTTTACGGTGTGATAAAAACTTCTTTGCACGATGATAAATCCGCCGAAGAATATTATTTGAAATCTCTTGAAATAGCTAAAAGGATAGGAGATCTCCCTGGAATGTCAGCTGCATCCAACAATCTTGCAATTATATATGTTAACAGAGGAGATCTGGAAAAGGGTGAGAAGTTCTACAGACAATCCTTAGAATTTGATAAGAAACTCGGAGATTTGCGTGGAAGATCACTTGTGATGATAAATTTAGGTGAACTGTTAACGATGAAAGGTAAGATAAAGGAAGGAGAGAAATTGTTTCGGGAGATAATAGAGATTAAAAAGAGCATTGGGGATATGGAGGGTTTGGGATTTGCGTACTATGGCCTTGCGGATACACTGTTTATTCAGGGGAAATATGAAGATTCTTTGGAATACGCAAAAATGGCAGAAAGGTCTTTTTCTGAAATAGAATACAAGGAAGGTTTAGGGTTCATATCAATGTTATTGACGAGAATATATTTCCAGCTTGGAGATGTGAACAAATCTTTTAAAAATCTAAGCAGGAGTGAGAGAATTTATAAAGATTTGGAAGACCACGTGTCTCTGGAAGCCATAGATTTGTTCAGTTTAGAGTTGAAAATCAAGATTGGTGAAAAAATAGAAATTCCAGAACTTAAAAGTGAGGATAATGGTGAGGAATATTACTATCTCAAATCGCTGTTAGATATGGCTAATGGAGAAATC
>CAZVSZ010000154.1:0-2781 GCA_964630095.1 uncultured Thermoplasmata archaeon
ACATTTGAAATTCTCATCCAGTTTCTCTCCGCATTCGCAAACAAACCCCACAAGCCTAGCAGGCACGCCCATGACCAAACCATGAGGAGGTACATCCTTGGTCACAACTGCGCCCGCTGCGACTATTGCAAACTCTCCTATCGTGGTTCCGCATACTATTGTGGAGTTTGCACCGATACTTGCGCCCCTCTTAACTTTTGTATGACATAAACGAGATTCGTCCCAGAGCCATGCACGGGGGTGCTTATCGTTTGTGAAAGTGGCAGAAGGACCTATGAATACATCATCCTCTATCTCCACTCCGTGATAGACGGATACATAATTTTCAATTTTCACATTCTTTCCTATTTTCACACCAAAATCCACATATACTCCTTTTCCAAGAACACAATTCTCTCCTATCTCCGAATTTTCTCTCACCTGTGCCTGATGCCATATTTTCGTTCCCTTTCCAATCTTAGCTTTATCGCTCACTTCTGCTGTGGGATGAATATAGTAATCCATAATTTTTCACCTATGTGTGAATGATAATTAGAATAATAAATTTTCCCCTTTTCACTCAATCTCCACAGGCCTTTTTAACTCCATGGATCTTAAAGCGGATTTTGCTATTTTCACAGCCATTAAACCGTCATCTCCCGTGACGAGGGGCTTTCTCTTATTTTTTATCGCTTCTATGAAATCTCTTAACTCTCTTTTCAGTGGTTCTTCCTTCTTCAGATTTATTCTTCTTATATTCAAATCAACCTCTATGTCGTATGCGTTGAACTCATCCAATTTCAATTTCTCAGAGGATATTTCAACCCACTGTCCTATATAATCTCCCTCTGCATAGTAATCCACAAAAGTCAGCCATAACTTTCTCACTTTTTTCGGAGTGAGCCAGTTCGTTTCTAAATATCCAGTCCTGCCATTCTTGAAGGAGAACAGTATTGAGCTGTGGTCATCGTATTTCTCATTCTTTATTCTGCCTCCCCTTGCGTAAACCTCGCTTATCTCTCCCACAATGTAGCGGAATACATCAATATCATGAACTCCCAAATCCATTATAACACCCACATCCCTTATCCTTCTTGGAAAATTGCTCACTCTCTTTGCCCCTATCGTAATTAGATTATCCCCATTATTCATCTTTTTGAAAAATTCCACAATTGGATTGAATCTCTCAATATGTCCAACAGCAAGAATTACATCCATCTCCTTTGCCAGCTCTATTAACTCCTCTCCTCTTTCAATTTCATGGGTGAATGGCTTTTCTATCAGTACATTCTTTCCCTCCCCTATTAATTTTTTCCCAATTTCATAATGTGTTACTGTTGGAGTTGCAATCACTGCCGAATCAAAATTCAAATCTTCTATTTTACTTGAATAAGGAACATTGTACCTCTTTCCTATTAACCTGGCAGATTCTTCATCCACATCTATAACTCCCGCAAGATGTCCTAAATTGCTCAGCACTCTGGCATGATTCTTTCCCATCACTCCCGCTCCTATTACCACAATTTTCATTTTTCTCACCTCCTTCCCACTCCAAAATATATGAATCCCGCTCTTCTCGCTTTCTCTTTATCTATTATCCCCCTTCCATCCAGAATGATTTTGTGTCTCATCTTCTTTCCTATCTCCTCCAGATTCAAATTTTTGAACTTCTTTGCATCGTTCATTATCACCACTATATCCATGTTCTCATAGCCCTCAAACCATTTAACCCCGTATCTCTCCGCATCTTTTTCTGTGCAAACTGGGTCATAGAGGAATATGTTGTTGGACCATTCTTTAAGCATCCTCAAATAGGGTATAGTGGGCGATTTTCTGAACTCGTAAACATCGCCACGGAAGGTAAGACCAAGAATAAGGACATTTGCATCTTTTATCACAACTCTACCTTCATTCAACGCTTTTAATGTCAATTCAATCATATGCTCTGGCATACCATCATTTATCTCTCTTGCAACCCGTATTAATCTTGTGGGCTTTTTTGAAATATTCATTACGAACCAGGGATAAACAGGAATACAATGACCACCAACACCCGCTCCAGGACGGTGAATGTGAGAGTAGGGCTGTGTGTTTGCCGCCCTGAAAATTTCCAATGAATCTAAATTCTGCTCTTCGCAAAACATTGCCAATTCATTCGCCAATGCAATATTTACATCTCTGTAAATTCCCTCAAATACCTTAACTGCCTCTGCCGCCTTAATTGAAGACATTTTTATTACTCCTTTCTCATTTATCATTTCATAGATTGCACTCACCACTTTAAGAGTTTTTTCATCACTTGCTCCCACAATCTTGGGATACTGCCCTGTTATGTCGCGAATAGCCGTACCAGTCATAGTTCTCTCTGGAGCATGGGCAAGACCGAATTCTCCAATTTTCGCTCCACTTTTTTCAAGAATTGGTATTAGAGATTCTGTTGCTCCCGGCGGCATGGTTGCTTCTGTAATCACTATATTTCCCCTCTCAAGTCCCCCCGCGATTTTCTCTGCCACATCATAAACAGGCTCAAGATTAACATTTCCGTGGTCATCTATCATTGTTGGAACTAAAATTATCATAATATCAGATTCTCTTGATGCTTTTATCCCGTCGGTTGTGGCAATTAATCTTCCTGAACTTACATTATTCATTATGAGTTCTCCAAGCCCCGGCTCCTCGGGCACTGGATTCTTGCCTTGATTTATTTTTTTCACTCTCTCTTCATCAATATCCACACCCATTACCCTTGCTCCCTTATCTGCAAAAACTGCAGCAAGAGGCAAGCCCATCTTTCCAAGACCA
>CAZVSZ010000155.1:0-2726 GCA_964630095.1 uncultured Thermoplasmata archaeon
ATCCAGCTAACCTCAACATGCCCTATAAATTTTTTATTGAATTCAAGATTTATGTGCGGAGTACGGAAATTATTTCGCAGAAAGGTTAATATAGGAGAAGGAAAGTAATTAAATCCTCAGGAGTGAATCGTGTTTGGTATTTAAATATACACTATAACAATAGACGTGGGTATTCTTTATAGCAATTAAATTTTCAAGAAATTAAGAATTAGATTTTTTGCCTCATTCATCTTTAACCCCTTAATCTCTTCTACCACCCATCTTTTAACATTGAATATTGCTTTGCCTTCACAGCAGTAAACTGCCACACGATAAGAGTCCACATACTCTATGTATTCTTTATTATTCTCCGTAATTTTGTAAGGAAAATAAATACCGTAACTCTCAGCATACACATGTTTCTTGTAGTAATTTTTCATATTTATCTTCCCATTAAGTGCATAATCAATTATCATCTTGCGAATTTTCACCAAAGAGAGATATCCCTCAATACTTTCCATATTAATATTCCCCCTAATCCACATGGGCACTCTTAGAAGCTCATCCCATAGTAAAACACCATGTCCTATTTTTCCATCCTCACCCAGAAGCTGGCCATGATCACCCACCACTATAATTAAATCATCATCACTCACCTTTTTATCTTCAAGTGCTCTCATTACACACTCCATTTTCTTTCCAAGATAATTAGCATGGATTGGGTATCGCCTCTTCCAAGTATTTATTATTTTAATTCTTTTTTTATCAGGGATAGATTTTATGTTTGTTACCCACGCTCCCTTGTCAAACACGGTATAAGGTTCGTGAACTTCCATGAGATTTACAAACAGAAAAAAAGGTCTCTTAAAATTCTCTCTTTTCAAATATCTTATAAGCTTCGTAATTCCCTTATTCATAGGCCATTGATGTAGGAGGGAACAATATATTCTTGATAATGGTCTCGCTCTTATTGAAATCTCTCTAATGGCATACTTGATAAGCAATAAATATTCTTTTGCTTTAATGGCATTCAATGCCGTTTCTATTTGATTTTTTCCACGATATTTTGACATTTTTTCCCTATCTATATCCTTATCTACAATTATAGGTATCGCAGGAACTATTTTGATCTTATCAAAATTGCGAAATCCAAAATAGGGTCTAATAAACTCATTTGCAGTGAATAGATAATTTTTAAAGCCAAATTCCCTTAAATCTTGAGTCAAAAGGCGATGTCCTTTTAATTTTATATTATGTATCTTAACTTCCTTTGTGGCATGAGCCCCGTGACGGAGTGGATAAAGCCCGGTGAACATGGAGGCATGGGCAGGAAGAGTCCATGGGGAGGGAGTTATAACATTTTTTAATCTCACAAAGCCATATTTTTTCAGAGAGGAATCTACATATTTTGAGTAATCTTCCCTCAAAGTGTCCAGAACTATTAATATTATGTTGGGTTTATTCATTTCATAGTCGCTAAGTTGATAAATAATTTAAACTTTTCTCAACTCCGGGTAAGTTGCAATCCTAACGAAAAATGAAAAATAAGAGAATAAATTGGGAAAAAATATGGGCAGAAAATTGGATTTGGAGACTACAATTCTCTTCGCAACATCCGATTTGTTCCTGAGCGGGGTGCCCCTATATTGCAATCTGAAAAATGGAAAGAGAAATACTCTCTCAGAAATGTTGTAGAATCCGCTTCCCACTCCTTCAAAAGAATCGCGGGTGACTTCATCTTTTCTCGCTCTTCACAGGTTGCAGGAGGTTATAGGAACTCGCTGGTGGTTCCTGAACCATGCCTTTAAATAGGCGAAAAAATATCCGTACTCTACAATCATCTTATGAAACCAACGAATTTAAATATCTGTTTGAGATAAAACCCAAGAGTGAAATTATGAAAATTCTTATGCTCCTCTCAAATCCGTACCTCGTGGATCCCAGAGTTCAGCAGGAGGCAGAAGTTCTAATTGAAAATGGGCATGAGGTAAAAATCATTGTGTGGGACAGGAAAGGAGAGTGCGGAGAGAAGGAGTGGGTTGGAAAAGTTGAAGTTTTCAGAGTTCATAATGAAGGTTTGATGGAAAAATTTCAGAATGATTTGTACAGAGAGCCATTCTGGTGGCTCAAATCTTACAAACTTGCCGGCAAAATAAGGAATAATTATAAATTTGATGTGGTGCATTCGCATGATTTGGATACGCTTCTCCCCGGGGTGATGCTCAAGAAAAAATTTCACACCAAGTTGATTTTTGATGGCCATGAGATATTCAGTTTTATGATTGAGGGATTCGTTCCTAGGCCTGCGGTGTATGCTGCAAGAGCAATGGAAAACATTTTAATCCCCTCCTCTGACCACATAATCACAGTTAACGAGGTATTTGAGAGGCATTACAAGAGGTATGGAAGGCCAGTAACAGTGATCAGAAACGCCAAGCCCCTTGTTTATAGGGATTATGAGGACACCGGAAACGATACTTTCACCCTTGTTTATATTGGTATAATGTCCAGAGATAGATTCTTTCCAGAGATAGTTGATATAATTGGAAATTTGGAGGGAGTAAGACTTATCCTTGCGGGGAAAAAAGAAGGTTTGTACTATGAGATGGAGAAATATGTAAAAAAATATCCAAACATAGAGTTTTTAGGTACGATTCCCACCCAGCAAATTTATCCCCTAACCAAGAAGGCTGATGCAACATTTGTTCTTGTTGATCCAAGAAATAAAAATAACAGATACACAGTAT
>CAZVSZ010000156.1:0-2670 GCA_964630095.1 uncultured Thermoplasmata archaeon
TGGATTGAGTAATCTATTTGAGTATTAGAATTAGATTTTCTCCCCCGGATTATAGAATTTGATAATTCATTAATTCCATATTTTATAAGATATGCTATACTCAAAATTAAAGAGCGAGGAGGGAAAATAAAAATCACAAGAGAAGAATTAAGAAATGCGCTGGGGTATTATGGGATTTATACATCTTTCCCTTGATGATGTTCAGAAGTGGGAGGGAAATAATACCAAAAATAAAATAGAAAAAGGAGTAAGAAAGAAATTTAGAGGATGTATATCATTGCATAGTCATCATTTGCATAGTTGTATATATAATACCAGCCACTGTCTATGTTGTCTGGAATTGTCCATGTGTATTCAATTGAGTCACCGGGATTGAGTTCAACCATGTTTCTCTGGGTTTTATCTGCAACCACATTGTTATCCTCGTTCAATACTTTGAATCCTGCTCCAAAGAGTGCCTGTTTTGATCCCTCATTTATGAGTGTTATATGAACGGTTTGTCCTGGGTTATACACAAGGCTATCTGTGTCCATGAACACATATTCATTGTCGTAATCCTGTGAGGATTGAATTCCTACTACATTTACCACTGTTGTGCCAACAGGTGAACTTCCTGCCCATGCATCAATTTCAACAAAGCCTGTTACATTGGTTGGAACGGTCCACTGGAGTGTTGTAGTATAGTTTGAATGTGGCTGAAGGGACACAACATGATACATTACATACTGGGATTCATATTTTACGGTATCCACGAGTTGTTTTCCTCCAAGATTGAGTTTGTAAATTTTGGCGTATGCGAATACTGGAGCATGGCTGCTGAGTGGGTATGCAGAACTGCCATTATTAACTACTTGGATTTCTATATAAACAGTATCTCCCTGAGTTATCTCATCCACAGGAACTTTCTCATCACTGAGCACTGAGACATTGGTCTGTACATCTGCCTCGTCTGCGTGGCTCATCATAGCCCCGAGGGCACCAGCCACCACTAATCCGACTATTATTACTCCTATTATTCCCCATTTCATTTAAATCACCTCAACAACCCTCATGCAAAACACATATTTAAATTTTATCATAGTTGTTACACTTTATAGTGTAACAAATTTAGAAAGCAAGTATTATTAAGGAAAAAAAGATGCAGGAATATGAAAATTGTAATGGCGATCAGTGGAGCATCGGGAGTTATTTATGGGATAAGAATATTAGAATCATTAAAAAATGAAGAAGTTCATTTGATAATTTCGGAAAATGCAAAAAAGATAATTGAGTTTGAAACAGATTATAATATTGAATCTCTTAAATCACTTGCTATGAGATACTACAATAATTCTGAGATGGATTGTGAGCTCTCTTCTGGCTCCAACAAATTTGAATCTTTAATTATTGCACCATGCTCCATGAGCACTTTGGCTAAGATTGCAAATGGCATTGCTGATAATCTTATCACAAGAGTTGCCGCCGTTGCCCTCAAGGAGAGAAGGAAAATTATTTTAGTTCCTAGGGAAACACCTCTGAGCACGATAGCGCTTGAAAATATGTACAAATTATCAAAAAATGGAGTTATAATTCTCCCGGCATCTCCCCCCTTCTATATCAAGCCAAAAAAAATAGAGGAGCTGGTAAATTACATTGCCGGCAAGGTTCTGGACATTTTGGGTTTGGAGCACAGGCTATATGAACCCTATCGGGCTGAGTAGTATTTTTGAAGAAAGAAATATGTTATAACCACGCTTGCCACAAGGATAACTATGTATATCCATCCATTGAAAACATTGAAGAGATAAAGAAGAAATAATGCAATTCTTTCACTATTAATTGTAATTTTCCCTCTTTTCCTGTTTATCGGTCCCGCCGTTGCTCCATACCTCTCTCCTAAATTTCTCTCAATTACTCTGAATGAGTACCATGCAAGTATGAAAAGAATAAACAGCAGGAGAGGAGATTCAAGAGGGTCAAATTTCACATATCTTACAGAGGAATCTTTTGAATTTGTGATAAAAAATTCTCCAACAATCAATCTTAAGTACAGATTTCCATAGGGAATATTTTCTATACTCCCAAATCCCGCAATTATCTCGTAATGCTCGCTCTTCAATTCAACATTTTTAAAATTGAAAGTTTTATTGAATTCACTTTCATTGTTCACAATTGCGTAGAACGGTGCAAAGAAAAGATTGTGAGAAATTAAATTCATATTTTTCCCATCTTCTGCCTCTCCACGGATTAGCATCCTTATCGTGATTGATGATGTGGAATTCACATTGCCAATAAGCCCGGAAACATCATCAGGGTTGTTTAAAATTCCATTTGATTTTCCGTGGAGGGGGTCAGACCTGTAAAGACGGACAAATGAGAGATAACCACATCCATACTCATTATTCTCAACAACATGCTCAAGTCTATTAACAAAATACTCAGAGGCTCTTGAAAGGTCTATATTCTTTACATGATAAAAAGAGCCGATTGCTTCCCTCAGTTCTTTTGCAATATCTCCCTTTATAACCCATGTTATATGGCCGCCGTAAATATCCCCAAATTCAAGCATTTGTAAATCAGACTTCATTATTATCTCTCCGGAACTTGGGGGTTGTGAAGAGTTCATTGGTAGATAGGCGAGGGCGATTAATATAATCACGAATATTTCCAGTTTCATGATGTAATAAACAT
>CAZVSZ010000157.1:0-2654 GCA_964630095.1 uncultured Thermoplasmata archaeon
ATGAAAAGCAAATCTCAAATACTGGGAAAAAATTTCAGGACTATACCTAATGCAGATTACCACAAAAGTTTTTTATACCATGAAATAAATAAGCAATTGATGGATCAGGCAACACAATCCTTAATAGAATTTATTCTTGTTGTGGTGTTCCTTCCTATAATAGCATACCTGCTACTGATAATCTTCAAAAAATCAAAAATAAAAGGTGTAAGAAGTGAAAAAAATTTGGGGGAAGATGCCTATAATCAGATTCAGATGCTGGATTCAATGATAAAGATGATGAATAGAAAGGGTTATAATACATCCTCGGTTGAGAGTATGCTTTTAAAAGCGAGAGAAGCCTACGATGATGAAAATTATGCATCATGTATGGAAATAATAAACAACGCAAAGAGGATACTTATGAAGATAGATAAAATCACTGAGGTGGAGGATAAAGTTAGTCCCACGGTTGCTGAGGAAATGAAAATAATAAAGAGAATTGAGGAGGAAGCCACGGGGAATGAAGAACTCCCACCCCAAGTGAAGGAATTTGAAAGAAAAATGCCCAGTAATTTCCTCCAGTCAAAGTTTGAAATTAAGGTTGTTGAAGAAAAAATACTCAAAAAAGAGGAGGGGGAGGTGAAACAGGCGGCAATGCTCTATCTCAACAAGGCAAAGGAGTATTTTGAGAATAGAGAATATACTGAGGCTCTTAGATTTGCGGTGAAAAGCAATAGAATTCTTGATACAAACGAGATTCCTGAGGGAGAATTTGCAGTTCCACAAACTGCTCCATCTCCTCCGCCACCTTCACAACCACAAGAAGAAACTCAAGAGGAAATAGAAGTGGAGGAAGAACTACATTGCCCCAATTGCGGTGCAGTTGTGAAACCCGGAGATAAATACTGCTGGAATTGTGGAGCAAAATTAGTTTTTATTTATAAATGTCCAAACTGTGGGGCAGAGGTCAGCAGTGAAGATAACTACTGTAGACACTGTGGTTATAAATTGAAGTGATTTCTATGAATCTCAATCTTCTATCTTACATTTTAATAGCATTTGGAATTATCCTTCTTCTTATCTCCTTGCTTACTGGTAATGCAAAATTCGGAATTTTTATCATTTTCCCGTTCGTGTATGGATACGGGCTCCTATCTGCTATTTCCTTCTTCCTTATAATTATTGGAATATTCTTACTTTTTCTCTCACCTTTTGAAATAAAGTATACTCAATTACAATCGCCGAATGAAAAACCGGAATTTGAAAATGTAAGAAAGGAAAAACATGTTGGTGGCGTTTTGCTTATTGGTCCCATTCCAATAATCTTTGGAAATGATAAAAATATGGCTATCATATCCATCCTTGCATCTGTTCTCATTCTCCTTGCGATATTGATTTTTATTCTCTTCTTGGTCTATTAAACGCATTGCGTATTCTGTTCTCATGCCACAGGGCATCTTGGACATAAAAACTTAAAAACGACAGAAATATATACTTATACTTTCGCACGCTGCCTTAAGAATGTTTATAAAAGGTGAATGGTAAAATGGAAATAAAAATCATCAAAATGAAATCTAAAAGAGCATTTACAAGAACAAGAATTCCCGGTGCGAAATGGGTTATTAACCAGTATATTGGCTGCCAGCATGCTTGCTTGTATTGCTATGCCAAATTCGTGTGTAGATGGTATAATTATGGAAAATGGGGTTCTTGGGTTGTTGTCAAAGAAAATCTTCCAGAACTTGTTAAAAAGGAAAATGTCAAAGGAAAAGTATATATGAGTAGCATTAGCGATCCCTATCAGCCTATTGAAAAGAAATTGGAACTTACGAGAGATGTTTTGAAAAATATGAAAAAAACCATCAAATTAGGAATTCTAACCAAATCAGATTTGGTTCTAAGGGACATTGATGTTTTTAGAGAGTTTAAAGATATAGAGGTGGGATTAACAATAAACGATTTTGAAGGCTCTATGAAAAAGGAGGTGGAACCATTTTCCCCAAGTAATGAAAAAAGGGTAGATGCTTTAAAAATACTCCATGAAAACGGCATTAAAAACTATGCATTTATTTCACCGATAATTCCAAATTTAACGGATGTTAAAAAACTGATAAAAGAAACAAAAAGTTTTACAGAGTTCTACTGGTTTGAGTTTCTGAATTTAAAAGCCAGCGGTAAAGAGTTTAGAGAATGGCTGAAGCGAAATCATCCGGAAAGTTATGAAATACTTTCTGATAAATTTAAGGCTGAAAAGTATGTGAAAGCAATTGTGGAGATAATAGATAAGAATAATATTTCGGTTAGAGGTATTTCTATGCATTATCCAAATATTATGATAGTAAAATAAAATGCCAAAAGAGAAGGAATTTGAGGATTTGGATAATAATTTCAGTATCAACAACCTCAAGCGGTTATCTTGTTTTGCTATGTGTTATTTACAGAGATATGTCCCAAAGCAGTTAAAGGAGTCATGGGAATCACCTATTTATACCTCACATCTATGATTATATCTGTGTCGCATCTCTATTATCTTGTTCTTTGTTTCATTGCTTATTCTGTGTATCCCCTCCGCTCTCCTGCCCCGCACCCTTTTCTCAGGACAGATGTTGGTAAATAGCACAATTTCTCCCATATGTGCAAAAAGTTTAAATATTATGTCGCATTTGTGTAAA
>CAZVSZ010000158.1:0-2615 GCA_964630095.1 uncultured Thermoplasmata archaeon
ACTTCACACTCCATTTTCAGTACCTCCCTCATTTCGCATATCTTTTAACATATAAATAAAATACAAAATTCTTTCTATCTTAATCAAACTTCAATGTCTCTCTTTACATTCAATACCATATTAATTTTTACCAAAATTTAACCTTAGTTTAATTTTAGTCGGGTTAAAATTGAATCTTGGTTTAATAATGGTTGAATGTTAAATTTTTCTCTTCCACTGAGAGATTTCAATATGATTGTTTGCAGAGAAAGTAAACAAAGGTTTATATAGGGATTGCAATCTTTAATTAAATATAATTAGAGGTGAGAAAGATGAGTGAAGAGAAGAAATTCACAACAGCATCCATACCAACTCCCCTGTTCAAAAAGATAGAGGAGAGAATAAAGGGAACTGGGTTTACGAGTGTGAGCAGCTATGTGACCTATGTACTTCGTGAGATCATAGCAGAGGACGAGAAGGAAGAAGAGCCGTTCAGCAAAGAGGATGAAGAAAGAGTAAAAGAAAGATTGAGAGCATTGGGCTATCTTGATTGAGGTGAAACTGATGATATCTCCGCATGGAGGAAAACTTGTTGAGAGAGTGGATTTCGGTGAGAAAAAGAGAGAAGAAGCAGGAGAGATGGAAAAAATCAATATAACAATTGATGAGGCGAGAGATCTGGGAAATATTGCCCACGGTGTATTTTCTCCGCTTGAAGGCTTTATGCTTCGCGAGGATTTTGAAAATGTTTTAGATGATGGGCGTCTTTCAAATGATTTACCATGGACAATTCCCATAGTGAAGGATATCTGCAAGGAGGATGTGGAAAAGATACTTGAGGGTGATGAAATATCGTTAGTTTACGAAGATTTGCCCATTGCAATATTGAAAATTGAAGAAATATACCCCTACGATAAGAAGGATTATGCAAAGAAAGTATTCAGAACAGCAAGTATTGAGCATCCTGGAGTTGCAAATTTAATGAAAAAGAAAGATTATCTGATTGGTGGGCAGATAACCCAGATCAATGAGAGCCCAACAAAATATCCCCACTATAAACTATGGCCAAAGGAGACAAGAATACTTTTCAAAGAGAGAGGATGGAAAACGGTTGTTGGATTTCAGACCAGAAATGCCCCGCATGTGGGGCATGGGTATGTCCAGAAAACAGCACTTACATTTGTGGATGGCTTATTCATAAATCCTCTTATTGGAAAAAAGAAAAAGGGAGATTTCAGGGATGATGTGATTATCGCCTCCTATGAAACACTATTCAAGCATTACTATCCAAAAAATGCTGCAGTTTTAGGAATTCTTGAAACAGAGATGAGATATGCGGGCCCTCGGGAGGCTATATTCCATGCAATAATGAGAAAAAATTTTGGATGCACACACTTCATAGTCGGAAGAGATCATGCGGGTGTTGGCAATTTCTACGGTCCTTATGAAGCGCAGGATATATTCTACGATTATCCTGATCTTGGCATCACTCCCTTATTTTTCCGCTCTTTCTTCTACTGCAAGAAATGCGGAGGTGTGGTGAATGAGAAAATTTGCCCTCATGGCGAGGAAGAGCACATAAATTTCTCTGGAACAAAGATAAGAGAAATGCTGAAGGAGAAAAAGAGACCTCCAGATATCATGATGCGTCCAGAAGTTGCAGATACAATACTGAAATACGATAATCCGTTTGTGGAGTGATATGATGATACTGCATCACTGGGATACTGATGGAATTTGCTCATCTGCCATATATATAAAACTCAATGGCGAGGATGAATTATTCACTCCGAAAATTGGAAATTTTTATCTTGATGATGAGGATTTGAAATATTTAAAAAATTACAGAAGAATCACCATTTTGGATATGAATCTTCCAGACGCAGAAAAGCTATGCAAATTTTCCATTTTGAAAATTTACGACCATCATAAAGCGAAGAAAGTGGAATGTGCAGAGGAGCATTATAATCCATATCTGTGGGGAAAGCAATATCCATCCTGCACTTTAGTATTAATGGAGAGATTCAATTATCCTCCTGATTATCTTGTTGCTCTGGGTATTATAGGAGACATGGGACCAGGAGCAAGGGATATAGAAGAATGGAAGATAATTGAAAGAGTAATGAAAGATGAAAATATAAATTTTGAAGAATTGCAAAAGATTGCTGAATTATTAGATTCAAGTTACAAATTAAATAAAAGGGATGAGGTAATTGAAAATGTCCATCTTGTTATGCAGGGCTTGAAAAATGTTATTGAAGAAGATAAACTAAATGAGAATGTGGAGAAAATAAAGAAGGAGGTAAACAGATGGATTTCAAAATCTGAAAAGATGGATAAATACATATTTTTGAAAATGAAAAGTTCCTATCAGATAATATCAACAATAGCAAGAGAGATCGCATGGAAAATGGGAAAGACAGCAATTGTTATAAATGAGAAAAAGGACAGGGATGAATTCTACATCCGCTCTCCAGAGAGTGATTTCAATGCATATCCAGTAATAGATTTTGCAAAAAAGAAAGGCTACAGGGCAGGGGGGAAGAAGGAGGTAATGGGTGCAATATTGCCCAAAGGAGATGGAGAAAGATTTTTCAAAGAGGTAAGGGTGATGATGGGATGGTAAATTACATTGT
>CAZVSZ010000159.1:0-2581 GCA_964630095.1 uncultured Thermoplasmata archaeon
ATGCGAGCAAAAGAGATTTTTGAGAAAATGGATGTTGACTCAATTCTTATTTATAATGGAAGCGAAAGCAGTCCTGATTTGAATTTTTTCTATTTTACCCAGCTTGTGGAAGGTGGAATATTTGAAGGCTCATACGCAATAATCAGGAAGGATGGAGTAAAAGTTCTAACCACAATTCTTGAAGAAGAAAGTGCAAAGAAGGGAAAGAATAAAGTTTTGTTGTTCAAGAGCGGTAAAGAAAGGGATGAGATTCTCAAAAAAGAGTTACAGAATGATAAAAAAATTGGGCTAAATTTCTCATCTCTGACCCTCAAAGATTTTGAAAAACTGAAAAAAATTTTGGGAGAGCGGGAATATGTTGATGTATCCGATTCAATTATGGATGCAAGAAAAATAAAAACTTCAGAGGAGATAAAAATAATAAAAGAAGCCTGCAAAATTGCAAGTGAAGTTGCAGAGGTCATGCCAGATTTCATGAGGGAGGGAATGAGAGAATATGAACTCGCTGCAAGGTTGGTGTATGAGATGCTTAAGCGTGGAGCAAACGATATTGCATTTACAACAATAATGGCATTTGGAGAGAATGCGGCGGAGCCTCATTATCTGTCTGGAGATAGAAAATTGAAAAAGGGTGATTTTGTTCTGATGGATTTTGGGGCAAGATATAAGAGATACAATTCCGATATGACAAGAACATTTGTATTTGGTAGAGCAAGTGAAGAGCAAAGGGAGATGTACAATGTTGTTTTAGAAGCACAGAAAATGGGGATAGAAATGATAAAAGAAGGTGTAAACGGAAAGGATGTGGATACCAAGGTGAAAAATTATATAGACTCTACAAAATACAAAGGAAGAATGATACATTCCACAGGTCATGGATTAGGACTTGCAGTTCATGACCATATTGGCTTATCAAAGAATTTTGATTTGATTCTCAAGGATGGTATGGTTGTTACCGTTGAACCCGGGGTATATGTTCCTGGATTCGGCGGTGTCAGAATTGAAGATGATATCCTTGTGAAAAAAGATGGACACGAAGTATTGACATCTGCAAAAAAAGATGAACTCATAGAAGTGAGATAATAAAGAGGGATTTAATCTGTGGGAAAAGTATAATTTACATATTCCCCATGCTGAATTATGTCCCATCTGATACTGGCATTGGATTTACTCAATAGAGAGAAAGCAATAGAAATTGCAAAAGAAGCGACGCAATATCTCCATGCGATTAAGATTGGGTGGCCTCTTGTAATGAATGCAGGGATGGATATTGTGAGAGAAATTTCTGAATTAAAAGATGTAATCTGCGATTTTAAGGTGGCAGATATCCCCAACACCACTCGTCTGATAGTAAGAACTGCAAATAAATTTGGAGCAAAAGGAATAATAATTCATGGATTTGTTGGGCATGATTCACTTAAAGCGGCAGTTGATGAGGCAGGAGATATGGATGTCTATGTTGTTGCCGAGATGTCCCATCCAGGAGCAGAAGATTTCATGCAGATGCATACAGAGGATATTGTGGAGATGGCTAAAAAATATGGTGCAATAGGTATAATTGCCCCAGCAACGAGACCGAAGAGATTAAGGTACATAAGAAAAATTGCAGAGAATTTAAAAATACTGTCCCCTGGAATAGGCATTCAGGGAGGTAATGCAAGAGAAACAATAATTAATGGAGCTGATTATATAATTGTAGGTAGAAGTATATATCAATCTGAGAATCCAGAAGAAGTAGCAAGAAAAATATACGAGGAAACAAAAGACCTATAATCTTATTACCCCTGCAATTATGAGAAGGAAAATAATGAAACCAATTACGATGAGAACAGTTGAAGCTATCTGCGAATACAGGATTATCTTATACAACCTGACCCTCTCTTTTGTGTCTAACTGGTAAAATTTGTTCTCTGGGTATAATTTAGGTTTAAGCATTTTCTCTCGCTGCCAGTATTGATTTTATTCTTTTTCTTCTGAAAAAGTCCTCCCTCTCATGCTCATCAAGTACGAGTTCTATATATTTCTCAGTGGCTTCAAATCTTGGAATAAAAATATGCTCAAGGGCATTTACTCTCCTTTTCGTTTTCTCAATTTCTCTTGCAAGGTCTTCAATTGTTCCCTCAATTTCCGCAAGTTTAACAATATCCTTCAACAATTTTTTGAATTTCATGCTTGCCTCATCCAATTTTGCAGATGTGTGAAGAAATCCATAGTCCATCCTCTCCTCCCTCTCTGGAATTTCCATCTGAGGAGTTAAAACTCCCATGATATTCAGGGTTGTGGTTTCAACCTCTCCGAATGATTTAATCTGCCTTGCAATATCCATAACACTTGTTTTTCCAAGAATCATCTCTGCCTCTATTAGACTCCTATACGAATTTTTTAAATCATCTTCAACTTTTTTTCTCAAATTATTTCTCCTTTCTATTATCTGGAAGAATTCTGAGATTAATGCATCTCTCTTTTCACTCAATAATTTATGACCATTCTTTGCCAGTTCTTTCTTTCTTCGTATTTCAAGTAACTGCATTCTTGTTGGTTTTACACCTTCAATTATCTCCACCATCCCAACGGCATGAAC
>CAZVSZ010000160.1:0-2575 GCA_964630095.1 uncultured Thermoplasmata archaeon
AAATACTGCGAAAGGGAAATGAATGCAAGAGAAATCATAGAAAATATAATTTAGAGAAAAACTATTATATCCACAGGATAGCCATCCTTAAGTTTCAGTTCTTTTCTCAGATTCTTATTGGATATTATTTCAACAACATCATTATAGTGCGTTCTCTTGGGGATTATGAGAGATGCATCCCTGCCATTTATTGTGCATAAATACGCTTTCACATTGCCGTACGTTCTTCCTTTTGCTTCAAATCCTTTAATGAGAATTCCGGGGATGTTCTTAAGCATCTCAACTTTATCCATATCACGAGGATATACTTTGATATTGAGTGTGCCCGGATATGGCTCAAAAAATAATTTCTCCTTAATCTGGTTGTAATATCCTTTTTTCATTATATAATACCTTCCCTCTCCAAGTCCACTTATCACCTCCCCTGTAATCTCAATGTATTTTGGAGATTCAAATATTCTTCTATAATCAAATGATTCCTTCTTCAAAATATCAAATCCCTTCTTTGTAATCTTTATATTTATTCTATTCTCAATCTTCTCCTTCTCTATTAACCCATTATCTTCCAATTTTCTAAGCCATCGGGAAATACTCTGCTGACTCATTTCAAGTTTTTTTCCCAGTTCAATTGTTGTTATACTTTTGAAATTGTCCTTGGCACCCATCAAAGCAAGATTTTTTAATATATACACAATCTTTGGATCAATCATCATCAACCACCAAGTGATTCTGCTTCATAAATATTACCTTAATTTTTTCTTTTTTTGCTCTCTCTCTCAGTTCTTCATCATTTGTTAACAGGTATGCATTTAGTTTTTTAGCCGCTTCTAAAACCCCATCATCACCTATGTTATTTACATTGATAACACGATATTTTTTAAGAAGATTCATTGCTGCCTTTGCTTCCCATTTTTTTTCAGATAATCTTTTTATCTCACCAATAACCGATGAGGGAACATAAAACTCTGCATTACCAATCAAATTCAAAATTTCAATATCCAGATTTATCTTGTAGATAAATGGCATCATTAACGCATTGGAATCAAGAACAACCATCATCTAACTCACTTTCTCTCCAAAGGCAATATTCTTCTTTACCCTTATAATTTTAATTTTGGCTTTCTCTCCCTTTCTCGCACTGGGAACATAGATTGTGTATGCACCATACTTTGCTATACCATTTCCTTCCTTGCTTATATCTGAAATCTCCAATTCATATATCTTTCCCTCAATAAGGGTCTCGGTGGCAACTCTGACATCTATTTTCGCGTGGACGGGTCTTATTGCACCACATGCCTTGCATACAAGAACTTCAACCCTTCCCTCTTTTCTGAGTTCTGTGTCTGGTGAACCGCATTCATAACATATTACATATATCCTTACATAATCCTCAAATCTTCTCTGTATCAACCCTTGAGATATGCGTCCTTTGAGTATCAATCTCTCTCCCTGAATATTCCCTGCAGTTCCCAATTCTCTCATTAGATACTTGTAAACATGCATTGGTTCTCTATTTATCTTCTTTGTAACATCAAGAAAATTTCTTATAATGGTGTTTTTTCCTTCATATATCACATCCACAACTGGAATGACAAATCTCTCCTTGTGCTTTATATTCTCCGGGAGCGAATCCCTTACCCTCTTTAACAATAAATCGTAATTGTAAAGTTCTTCCATCTTCATGGTTGGTGGATGTGCCTATGCTTAAAAAAACTTTTGATTATTCTATCCTCTCTCTACCGGGAGTATAAGACAACTTGGACCTCCTGAACCTTTCACAAACTCTGATAGATTTAACTCTATCACCTTGAAACCATAATCCTCCAAAATTTTCTTAACAATATTATTCTCATGTTCTACAATTACTCTATTGTTTCCAAGAGTTATTACATTTCCGCTTATAAAATCTTTATCAGGAATTCTGATAACTTCAAAATCAACTAAACGGGATGATTCAATTGTATCCACTGCAATTATCATATCCTGAGAAATCAAACTCATAACTCCTCCTAAATGCAGATGTCCCTTAGGAACATTTATAAAGATTGGCTCATAATTCATATTTTTTAATATATTTGAAATCTGCATTGCTCCATCTCTATTTGTCCTCTCTGATATTCCAATAAAAGCCATTGTATCTGAAAGAATTATATCTCCTCCTTCTACGGTGCCAGGTTTTACAATTTCCCCAACTTTAATCTCTCCAATATCCTCCAAAATATGAGACATCCACTCTTCCTCACCCCTTCTGCTCTGCAATCCCATACGCAATTTTATGAAACCATCCTGTGTGCAAATGGATGTATCTCTGGTGAAAACTGAATTGGGATAACCTTTTAATTCCTGTACATTTATCACTTCCACTCCATTTCTCTCCATTGTTTTTCTCAGTTTCTCATGCTGATTAATTGCAATTTCTCTTTTTGCTATCTCTTTTATATTGTGCTTATGAAAATTGTCAACTTTGAAATATTCCTTCTGTGGAGAGCATACAACAACTTTCTTTAATTTTCCTCTCTCTCTTCTGAGCATAAAACATGATAACAACAAAGAATAAAAAGCCTATTCAATAGCC
>CAZVSZ010000161.1:0-1292 GCA_964630095.1 uncultured Thermoplasmata archaeon
GTAACATTCACCCCGTAAGTTCCCTGAATGTAAATACCATAATCAGAGGACATTACTCTGGAATCCCTTATTGTGCCGTTTGTCACATGGTACAGAATTATTCCTCCACCAGTGTAGTACGGTGAAGAATGATAACTCGCCCTCACAACTCTGGTATTTTTCAGAATGAAATGTGCCGTCACATTTCCAATATACACTCCATAGCCAGCACCCTGTGAATCAATATCCCAGCCGCCTATGATGTATGGGTCATCTGCAGTTCCAGAGCCAGATAGTGCAATATTTGCCAGATCCGTGTTGTTATTTATTCTCACAGGCGGATTTGTTCTGAGTTCTAAAGGCACATTTTTGTTCCATTTTTCAACAATATTCCCCGAGAATATGGTCATCAAGCTGGATGATAGCACCACTAAAACCACTATGCTAATCACTATTTTCCGCTTTCTTAATTTTGACAGCCACATCATGTTACCACCATCTATCATTAATAGAATCCTTACATATTATTTTTTCTCAAAAAGGGCATTATAGAGTGGAGATTACCTCTTCAAAGTTTCATAATTACTCTTGGCTACAAACCTGTATCTTCTAACCAGAATTTTCAGGGTAATTACAAAATATCTTCAGTCAGTTTTAAAAATGGATTTTTCACCTTTCATTTTCAATAATATTCATTTTTTCATCTCCCTTACCTCTTCTGCTCCTTCTTCTAGGGATTTTACAATTTCCTCATCCAGGTCTCTAAGCAATTCCATAAATTCTCCAAAATGCTCTTTTTCCTCCTTGGCAATGTCAAGAAATATTTTGCGAACTAATTTATCCTTGGCAAGCGAGGCAAGCTGCTCGTATAGATTTATAGCATCCAGTTCTGCAATTACTCCTATGCGGAGGAGTTCCACATCGGGCTGTTCTTTGGATAGTTTCCTAAGATTTTCAAAATCAAATGGTATCTTGGAAAGCATATTCTCACCAAGTGGGTATCTTATCCAAACGATATAATCTTTTCCAAAGATTGATATGAATATGGTTGCAGGAAGTAAAGGACCCGCTGGAGGTACTTAATAAGGGAAGAGGGTAGAGGGAGAAACGAGCAACGATAGTTGCGAGTTTGTCCTGCTTAGCAGGGCTTTAACGAGCAACGATAGTTGCGAGTTAGCCCTTCTCTGAAGGGCGTAACCTTTGGTGTCTCCTCAAAAATAAAATTTGATATTTTCTGAAACTATCACAGCAGAGAGAAAAAGAAAAGATCTGTAGAACCCCTCTTATTTCTGTATCCACTAATATATACATTC
>CAZVSZ010000161.1:1392-2519 GCA_964630095.1 uncultured Thermoplasmata archaeon
TATATTTCTCTCTCTATTTGGAGATACTGCAAAACTGGAAAAATAATAAATATTTGGGATGCATATTACCGAACATGATTTCTAAAAGAAAGAGAAAAGAATGGTTCCTCATTGGGTTGGTGATTTTTTTAGTTGGCTTGATGTTTGTGAACATGCTTGTGGCATTTATAATATCTTTATTTACTATCCTGCTTATTCTTTCATCATCGGGTTACGGTGAGCCTCAGGGAAAGTGGATGGCTTATACCATCGGAAAAGGTAATTGGAGAATCGGCGGGGTTCAGGCAAGACAGCAAGAATACAAATCTGTGCTTGAAGCAGAGATGAAAGAGAAGAGGAAACTGGGTAACGCCGGCTGGGTGGTAATCACAATACTTATAATTTGCATCACTTCCGCAGTTTTAATGGCGTTTGGAATTGGTTCACTAATCAATCTTCTCTGATTTTCTCGATTACCTAAAAAGCCAAATTTGCTCAGAACTCCTTGGGAGATATATCATATAAACTTGTTAATTATTTTGAGATGCCGTATGAAAAAGGGGGATTAAAATATGCGAATTGCATTATCCCCGTATGCGACCATATCCGGAATGTGCCTCCTGCATACTGAATCGTGCAGTTTACGAAGCAAGTTTAGTAAATCCAGAAAAAGCGATGCTCGTTGTTAATGAGATTTTGAAAATTCTGTGCGAGAAATTTAATAGAGATAGGATTTCTATAAAATTATGGACAGAGATTCACGAAAAAATAAATGAGATTCTTGGCACTGATGATCCCTACAAAGATTTGAAGAAAAAAAGCAATGATATTGCCTTAAGACTTTTTCCTAGAGCGATGAAATATTACGAGAATAGCGAGGATAAATTGAGAATGGCAGAACTCATAGCCATAACCGGTAATATTCTTGATTTTGGCGTAAGTATAAAGAATCCAGAGGATTTTGAGAGAAAATTTGAAGAATTGATACGGGAGGGGATAAAATATGATGAAACTGAGAAATTGAAAAAGTATTTGAAAGGGCATATTGTTTACATTACGGATAACTGCGGTGAAATCGTTTTTGATAAAATTTTAATAAGGGAGATAAGGAAATATGTGGATAAAATCACGCTTCTTGTAAGAGGAAA
>CAZVSZ010000162.1:0-2510 GCA_964630095.1 uncultured Thermoplasmata archaeon
CCAAGAGAAAAAATTTAAGTATTAAGTTTCCATAGAGATAAACTGAACAGTAGTATCGCTAATATTCCCACCACCACAATCTTTTCTTTTTTGTTATCATATCTCCCTTCCGTATATATGCCTCTCCAGAAAAGTGCATCAAAGGGATTTTAAAATGGAGAGGTAAAACCCCTCCTTTTCTCTGCCCCTTTTGTAACAAAATGACCCTTTTGAAACTTTTTCTATCTTTCAAATCTCGTTCTATATTTCATTTCTAAAAGCTCATCCTCCCAGCTCCGGGAGAGGCAAAGCGAAAATTTTCCCTCTTACTATGTAAATATGTATATATCTTGCATTGTGTCTCGTTATGTGACAACTTTCCTATTCCTATTCGGAAATTTTATATCTGATGATTATATTTTATAGAATATGAGCTATATGAAAATTGACTGGAGAAAGAATATCGAGGGATTAATAGTATCGTATGTTAGTGGGAGAAAGCAAATTACAATTAATCAGATAATCGGGCAAATGCAAGGTGCAATTAATAGAAATAGATTGGATATTAAGGATTGTTACGAGGTAATAGAGAAGGTAAGAGAAGGAATAAAAGGAGATGCCATTTATCCAGGGGTTGCACCCGATAAGAAAAAAGAGATGCTTGAGAAGCTTGATGAACTTGAAAAACAGGTAGAGCTCAAACTTAAAGAGCATACTTAGCAGTGTATTTCTGCTCACCCAATATTTTCATCGTGTGCCCCCTCTCATTCTGTGGACGGATTTGGATTTGCGGGACGGTTTGGGACGGAGAAGGGACGGGGTGCGGTTCGGGACGGTATCGGGAGAGGTAAGGAACGGATTGAAGCGGAGCGAGGGGCGATGAGGGGAGAGAGAAAGGGGGATGCACAGCTAAGATGAAGATTATGGGATATCTAAATATGCCTCATCATCTTCAAAGTTTATATAAAGCTCTCCTTTCATAATAATATCTATACCTAGAAGACTTGGAAATACTGCTGCTAATTTTTGACGAACTTTTGGGTCCTCAATACTCAACTTTTTTCCTTTCATTTTCAATTTTGGTACTGAAACAGGCATTTCGGAATATTTTTTTAATGGATCACCATTCGGTGTTAATATCAAGAGATATCCTTTTAAGACTCTTGTATCTACATTACCACCAATCCCTAATAATGATTCAGGATGGTGGGGGAGCTCGGTAGCGTTTGTATCTATTAATTTTTCAACATCTAAAAAACCCAAGGTTGTAGTGGTAGCACCTGTATCAATTAAAAAATTGATAATAACAACTTTTCCTTCACCATAGAGTACTGGCAATGGGATAAAAACTCTATTATGTGTGTGATCAATAGTTGCCTCAATTTTCATAGACCTCACAGTATATAGAGGAGTGGGTCCTGTGTTACGAAATCTATAGCAACAACGGAAATGTCTATGCCTCTCTCTTTAAGCTTAGACAAAAGCCTTCTCGGATCTATATCAGAATCTATAACTTCCCCATTATAAACTGCTACAAACATATTGTTGTATTTTTTGGTAAGTTCTTTATAATGCTTTACCAACCATTCTTGATTAGCCAAACCCTTGGCATACATTTCTTGGATTTCTTTTTTATTTATTTTTTTATTTATACTCACATTTACGTTCATAGCAATTACTACATATTTTACAAGTATTTAAAGAATTCGTTGTACTTTTCTAATGTTGAATTTTTCGTATCTTTTTCTTTTCTTCATAATATTTCCTGCACATTTCAGAATAATCAAAATTTTTAGTTATAGGGTCATCCCAATGCCATGGAAATAGTGGGATCAAATACAATTTATAAAGCTCAGGACAAGTATATCGGAGATGTAAGAGAAAATATAACTCATTTACGGCATATTTCATAATGTTTTTCATTTCTTCTTGAGAGATTCTACCATCTGCATGGATATCCTCTATGGGACCATTTCTAAAAGCCATGGCCACTAATCCTTTAACCTCTGAATAAAGAGGCAACCGCATGTTCTCCAAATCATATTTTTCATCTAATTTCAACATATCACTAAAAGTCAATAGGTCATCTATAAAATCATCAGTTAAATATTTTTCGAAGTATGCATCTACATCATCTTTTTCTTTATTTTTTCCCATACGCTAACCCTCCTATGAAGTTCTCACAAACACAAAATCTAATCCTTTCAACTCATCGGGCAACTCTCCCACACGCCAACCATACCCTGTTGTCTCTGCGGGATAATAGCGAACTCTGTTACTGTCTGCGTAATAATAGCTTCCGTTATGGGTATGTGTGGGATGTCCTGATGTTAAATTTATCCAAGCTTCCACGTGGCCGACGCTTCCAAGATCAAAGAAGGCAAAACCTGCTTTAAATCCTACAGTTTTCATAAGAGAAAGATAGAATATAGAATCATCAAGGCATTCACCACTATGTAAAATCATTGTTTCAACTGGATATTTAGCAGGAGTATCTATATGGTAATATGTTCCAGATGATGAATCACCTA
>CAZVSZ010000163.1:0-2500 GCA_964630095.1 uncultured Thermoplasmata archaeon
CCACAAAACGATATTTGGTATAGGAGGAGCCATCTTTATAATAAACCTCTGTGATGAGAGGATGATTGGCTATTGGAACTGAGCCACCACTCCCCGATACGGATACCCTGAAATACATTGTGTAATTTATATCATAATACTTGGAATAAAAGGTTAAAGAGACTGTGTATGTGCCCGATGCATAGGATGGAATTTCAATATAGAGTGTTTCATTTCTCCAATCGTAGACGGATGTTCTGTACCAGCTGGGATACCTTCCAATATCCATCCATAACGCTCCATGGGGTTTCAAATAGAAGTATGTAGAATTCTTGTATCCACCATTCGCTATGTAAACCCGAAGGGTTGCATAGCCACCTGCCGGGCCTGATGTTTCCCAGGAATCAACAAATGGCGAGGGAATGTAGTATGGAACATTTCCATAGGTGTATATTTTGAGGAAATATGAGGAAAAATAATTCGCAATAGTCTTATTTTTAACAATTACACCCACAGTGTGAGTATTGTTGTTGAAGTAATTTGTATCCCAGTTTGAATCTCCTATATAAACAGTATCATCTGCAATAACCAGTTTAAGATGCGTTGTCACATATGATGCTCCCTTTTTCACATCTACTCCATTTGAACTGAGATAATTGTAGGAATTGTCATTGGTTGTTCTATTATCAAGGACAACCTTTGCAACACTCTTTTTCGCCACTATGTCATTCACAAGATTATCCACCTTTTGCTCATCACCACTTGGATTGGAATAATAGGCCATGGTGTACACAGCTACATAGAGCCTCGTTGTTGCAGAATTTAGAAGATTGTTCAAGGAATTGTACGTGTATCCATCGTAGGTGGTATTAATCCAGTTGCCTTCGTTATTCACATTGAGATTGGTAAGAGAAGGTGTATTATTGGCATTGTTCCAGAGCGATGTGAAGTAATCCTGATAGAATGTTGCTATAGTTTCATTATAAATTATTACACCGTATTCATTATTTTTTCCAAATGCATTTGGACTCCAGTTATGCGAGCCCACATATACCTCTTTTCCATCTATAACCAAAAGTTTCGCGTGGAGGAATTTATTTGAGTTATCCTTCTTAACGGTTACACCATTGCTTGATAGGTAATTTGCCGGATTCGTGTTTCCCGATACATTCTGCTCGTAAAGAACCTCAACATTAACACCACGATTATGTGCCGAGATTAAAGCATCAAGAAGAGTTTTTACAGGTTCATTCTCGCTCATCTCCTCTATTGCAAAAGAAATATTTGTTTGGGCATTGTCAATGAGGTGTTTGATCATAGGGGCGTATCCAAAATCTTCAACGGGAACTATGTAAAACTGGCCCGGGGATTTAGCGCTTCTCTCCATCACTGCAGAAGTTGCATTTTGCGTCGCAGCTATCCATAACCCTGATAAAATCAGTATCAGGGTGTACATCATCACTAACATTTTCTTATTCATATCAGACACCGGCTCTATATGCCCTTCTCAAATTTAAATTTTATTTTTCAATTTTTCATATCTAATTTTAAGTTCGCATGATTTGCATATCTCACCCATCGTTGGCTCTCCACATATCCTGCATTTTTTTAATTTTTTTCTGTATTTTTTCTCAACCATATCTCTTATCCCATCATAAAAATCAATAATTGCAAATTTCACAGATGGATTCTTCTTTTCAAGATTGTTCAAGAATTCACGGTAAACATCTCTTGATGCAAGATGGGCATAGGGGCACCTTTTTGGGTAATAAGGAATGTTTTTTAATTGATTGTACAATCTTACCTCTGATTCAAGGACTCTTCTGAGAGGCAGAATTCTGGGAACAAAACCCTCTATTGGATGCACATGGGGTGCCAATCTTGCCAAACGGGCAACATCTCCATTTGTTATATTCATCAAAATTGATTGTGAAACATCATCAATATTTAAGCCGAGAATAAGATAATTTGCCCCAATTTCCTTTGCATACTGATTCAGAATTTTTCTTCTGAAAACTCCACAGTATGTGCATGGTGTTAATTCTTTATCCACCCTTGCCACATCATCAATTCTCACACCGATATAATCCTCCATTTTTATGATTTTGTGCTCAATTCCCATCTCTGATGAGAATTTTTTTGCAATTTCTCCACATTTCACTCTAAAATCTCCAATTCCCTCATCCACCGTGACTGACTCTATATCCAATTTTTCCCATTTTGAAAATATCTTCTGAATAAGATAAAGTGCCATCATACTGTCCTTTCCACCTGAAACAGCAACAAGAATCTTATCTCCCTTTTTAAATTCCACCTGCTCCCTTATCTCCCTCTTCACTTTTCTCTCTATGAACTCAACAAAATGCTCCCTGCACAATCCTGTGCCAGCATATTTTATCTCAACGATGGCTTCTTTTTCACATTTGCTGCATTTCATTTACTTGTCATCATCTCACCCTATTTTAATGTTTTTATCCTCACTTTAAATTAGTGCTAAAATTATCACAATTACCCCCACAAC
>CAZVSZ010000164.1:0-2468 GCA_964630095.1 uncultured Thermoplasmata archaeon
AAGGTGGTGAAAAGTGAGTAATGCATAAAGCATTTGTATTCCAGAATTGGAAGAATGTTCACATTGCAGATATACCTATGTTAGGCGACATCACACATGTAATCAGTTAAGATGGAGGTATAGCATTGGAATGCTTACAATGGATATTTAATCCACCAGTACCAGATGCAGTATCACTCAAAGAAACTGCTAAAATCATGCTTCCAGTTACTGGAACGCTGTTGGGTTTAGTCTATATTGCACTCATTTATTGGCTTCAAGGCGGATTATCTCGATTAGAACACACCAAAACTCTACTTGAAGATTTATTGATTGCAGATGGAAAAGTATTACTGGACTTATTAGTTGGTGTAAGTTTGGTAAGTCTATTTGCTATTATGCAAGTTCATCAATTGGTTGTCCTTTCTTTTTGGTTTTTTGTGATAGTATTTTTTATTGATCTTCTCAAGGTAACTGCCGAGCAAGGTTATGTTACAACTTTATTTTCTTCAAAATTTATCCCACCGCATTATGGGAAAAATATGCAGTTTTTAAGAAAGATTTGGAATGCGGGATGGATTAGATGGACAAATCTTATTTTTTTTTATACTATCTGTGTTATATATCCAGTAGCAGTTAGTCAAAACATGGGCGATTTTCCATCACTTTCGGAAAAGAGTATAGTTCTTTTCATATTTATCTCAACTGCTATTGCATTAGTCCAGATAAGGTCTCTATTGACTCAAGCATTTGATACTAGAAAGTCTTTAGAAAGAAATATGGCTACGGAAAATGAGGAAAAAGCCATGTCTTTAGATGAGAAGCCGGTTATCTGGAGCAAACAGAAAAGAAAACTTGAAGCACGGGTTATTGAGGAAAGGTTGAGAATCATTGGTGTTGTTCAATGGATTGAAAACGATGCTTTGGTCCAAAAAGAATCTTGGAATTCTCGAGATATTCAAAATACGCCACTGTTGATGTTTAAACCTTCGGTTGAAGAATCTGGAAGTTGCCATTTAAACCTTATAATTCCTTATCTGAAAGATGACCAGTATACAAGAGAATTTATTTTTCACTGGTCAAAATGTATTCTCGAGGCGATCGCAAACTCAAAAACAGAAGTTCGGCAGTATAGTCTTTCTTTCTTCCGCAAGGAAGGAGGATCAACGGATACTCATTTTGCTATGATTCGTGCGGGTAGAAATGATGTTCTGAAAGGACTGTCTCAGTATTCTAATGACGAGGACTTTGTTCGCAGTTTACCCGGAAAATATTTATCATCGGCTATTGCAGAGTTTTAGTGCGACGTCACCCAACCATGTGTTTGTGGTTTGCTTTTACTCATCCAATATATCTGTGCATGCATTTCACAGACACCGAAGAGCTTAAGGAAAGTCTAAATCAGACGAAGAAATGATTCTCTGGTGGATAACGCTCGAATTCCAGAAGAAATACCACGAGGCGAGAATGGAGCGAGATAAGGAGATTTATGAGCGGCAGATAAAGATTGCTGATGCACAGATTGGCGGGCTGGTTTATGATTTGTATGGCCTGACGGAGGAGGAGATAAAGGTGGTAGAGGGGAGTGGAGATGGGCGAATTTAGGAAAGGGGTGCAAAAGTATATTAGTATAAGTTATAGCAATGCCTAAAGAGACCTAACATTAAATATAAGTTGAGGCTTAATGAGTAGAGAAAACGAGTTATGAGAATATATTGAGGCATCGACTTTAAAACGTGAGGTTGGAATATGGCGGTCACAGATATCTTCTTTAATGACGGACAATTGAATTGGGATGCCATTGGTACAGTAAGCAACATTATTCTTGTTGGGGTTCTGGCTTATATAACTTGGCGGTACGCCAAACAAGTTAAAAAACAAACCGAATTTATGAAAATAGACCGACTTGTTAAAGAAATGGATAAATTTGTTGCACCATTGTATTCTAAAATTGGGGATAAGATCATCTTTCAGAAAGGGGCTCCAGGCTATATAGATAGTCCACATCCAAGAAACCAAGGATATCTTAGGTTCTGGGATGAAATTAAACAAACTAAATATCTTGGTCCAGATTATTTGCGTTCCGCGATGGATAATTACATGAGCAATAAATCGGATAAAGTTAACGATAGGACCAGCGATGCATCATACGAAAAAGCAGAAGCTGAGCTATTTGAAGCGATTAAAAAACGATATTCTGAACTTGAGAATGAGTTATCAATCTTGAGAAAAAAATCTGAAGGTTAGAGGAACGGCTCATATACACTATCTCCATTCTGTCTGCGAATCGCATGGGTCGGACTATTTTCCACCTCGGCGCAGATGCCCCGCTACTCGTCAGCCGAAAAAAGGCTACAGCCCCCCGATGCAGAGACACCAGCACAATCAAATCCCACACTCTCACAATCTCCCTCTACTCCACCTCAATCAGGAGAACAACCTCATCCCAATACATCGCATCCGACCCCGCCATCTGCCATGGCGAGCCG
>CAZVSZ010000165.1:0-2457 GCA_964630095.1 uncultured Thermoplasmata archaeon
ACGCCGAGGGGGAGATTTGAACTCCCGAGTCCTTGCGGACAGCAGATCTCGAATCTGCCGCCTTGCCTGGCTAGGCTACCTCGGCTTTTAAACAAAAATTAAATTTGTGCTCTGAGAGAAATTAAATCTTTTTCCAATTCCTCTTTTTGAGAAGTTAAATCTTTTACTCTTTTATTGAGATAAGATATCTCTTCTTTAAGGTCACTTATTGTTCTCTCGTAATCCCTTATTTTTTCTTCTCTCTTCCTTAACTGGTCGCCCCATTTTTCAAGTTCTTTTTTCTTCAGGTCTAATTTTTCTTCCCTTTCAAATAGCATTCTTGCAGTTCCAGCAAGTTCCTTTTCCTTCTCCCTCAGTTCTGCTTCCCACTTTTTCAACTTCTCTTCATATTCACTTATTTCCTCTCTCTTCCTCTTTTCCATCTCTTCAAGATCTTTTTCCAAATCCTCTTTTTTCTTCTCAAGTTCAACAATTTCATTTTCTCTTTTTGATATTTCTCTTGCTCTCAACTCAAGTGTATTTTTTAATTTCTCAAGCACCTTCTCTCTCTTGCTTAGATTTTCTTCCAATTTTTTCTTTTCCTCTTCCCAATTCTTTTTCTCCTCCATAAGAGATGTGAGAAGATTTGAGAGCCGCTCGCTTCTGTCCCTTATTTGACCTACGATTTCTGTGTTTGTGGTTATTATTCTATCAACAGTCTCGTCCTTCTCTTCCAGTCTCTTTTCCATCTCCTTCAATCTCTCTTCTCTCTCTGCACTCTTTTCCTCCCTTTCCTCAACTGCATGTATCCTTGTTTCTATATCCGTTAATTTTTTGAGAAGGGCTGTTAATTCTTCCTCCTTGTGCTCAATACTCTCTTCCTTAACTTTTATCACATTTTCAAGTTCCTTTTCAATATCTCCAATATCTTTTGTATTCTTCTCCAGATTTTCAATCCCTGAATAGAGTTTTTGCCTTATTTCTATATACTGATTTACTATACTCATTGCCAGGTCTATATAATAACCCGCCTCAGGAATCTCTTTCCTCACACTCTTTGGTATGCTTCTTTTTAAGGCACTTAGTGTTTTTATTATTAATGGTTTTTCCTCATCATTATTCTTCATTTCAATCTCCCCCTTATATCATCTTCCATTTCAACAAGCATTGTTCTCATCTTGGATATATATGCCTTTAAATTTTCCTCAAATATATCTAATTTTTTGTTAATATCCACAAGACCTTCAATTTTTCCCATGGTATCTTCAATTCTATCCTCAAATTCATCCTCTATATCCTTAACCTCATTCTCCAATTGAGATATTATCTGATATGTGGTTGTGTTTAATTTTGCAGGTAAAGTATTTAGCGTCTTCTGTATCTTTTCAAAACTCTCAATTTTCTTTTCTAATTCATTTTGCTTCTTGATTACTCTATCTATCTTTGTATCAATACTTCCTATTTTCCTCTTTATATCAATAATCTCATTCAATACTTCATCTCTGCCCATGATTATCAATATATAAATCTACCATTTAAATTTACCGCTTCTCCATTGCATACGGCATTTCAAGATTTGAAACTGCACATTCTTCTTCCTTATCTATTGCTATAACACCCACCGGTATTTTTCCAAACTTCTCTATCTCTTCCCTGCATATTTTTTCAAGTTTTTCCTTGCCGCTCCTCTCATATATCATGAATGATAGATTTCGCCTTATTATCTCTTCACCAATCCCCGTTGCAACAACTGCTCCACGAGCGCCACAGTAAATTCCCGCTCCCGGTAATGGTGAATCTCCCACCCTTCCCCTTAGAGTTAAACTTGTTCCACCTGTGGATACTGCCGCCGCAAATTTTCCATCTATTCTTGCCACCGCCCCCACAGTATCCCCCAAAAATTCTTTGAAGAATTCAGGATGATAATAATCTGGGATATCTCCATTTTTCAGTTTTTTTATTGTTTTCTCTCTTTTTTCTTTTGCTTTCTCTGTTTCTGGATTGTAGTATTCATATCCCATCTTTCTTGCAAATTTTACTGCACCATCCCCAGCAAGGAGCATATGGGGGGATTTAAATAAAACATCCCTGGCAACCAAAATCGGGTTCTTCACAAATTCAATATTTATCACACCTCCAAAATCCCCCGGTATCATCAGTGCAGCATCCATCTGTATACTCCCATCAATTCTCATGTTTGAACCTGTGCCCGCATTGAAAACGGGGTCATCTTCCATTAGAACAACAGCATGAACAACAGCATCCACCTGGTTATTTTCATTTATTGCCATTTTTGCATATTTTTCCACAGTTCCTTTTAATTCTGGTCGGTGAGATGCACCACCATGCAGAATCACAGCATTCATAGGGGGCTATATGAATTGAATATTTAACAATTGCTAATTTCAATATCCTAACATAGAATTTAGGGGATAAAGTTTATATAAGTGAATTTTTATTACATGCATAAAGGAGGAA
>CAZVSZ010000166.1:0-2392 GCA_964630095.1 uncultured Thermoplasmata archaeon
GTATCATGCGAGTTCCATTCAACCCATGCAGCCGTATCACCGTATACGGATAGATGCTGCACCGTGTTTGAAGTGGAATAAATCATAGTTCCTTGAAGTGTCATGGCATCTTTGCTTTTTTCTATCGTATTTTCACTCTGTGTTACTCCCTGCAAAAAAATCAGGGTAATTACCAGAGCCATAATTAGCGGTAAACCAGCCTTCTTCATTTGTTCACCTCTATTTAAAGATAATAAAAAACATTATATAAAATGGTTACGGTTCAAAAATGTGGAAAAATTAGTGATAAACTTTCTTCAATGCGTCTGGAATCTCCCACGGGAACTCTGCAACGGGAACTCCAGCTCCGTTGAATGCCTTTATTTTACTTTCCGCTGTGCCACGACCTCTCGTTATGATTGCTCCTGCGTGTCCCATCCTCTTTCCTGGAGGAGCAGAGCGACCTGCAATGTAAGCCACAACAGGCTTGCTCACATACTTTTTGATGTATTCCGCCGCTTCTTCCTCTGCGGTTCCACCAATCTCACCCACCAAAACAATAGCTTCCGTGTCTTCATCCTTCTCAAACAGTTCAAGAATATCCACAAAATTCAATCCTGTTATTCTATCGCCGCCCAGACCAATAACAACGCTCTCACCATATCCAGAACTGGTGAGAGAGTAAACAATCTCGTATGTGAGCGTTCCACTTCTTGAAGCAACAGCAACCTTACCTCTTTTGAATATATGATTTGGCATAATCCCAATCTTTGTTTTTCCGGGCACGGTAATTCCTGGACCATTTGGTCCTATAACTATATGCCCATGAGAACGAGCATAACTCACTATTTCAAGTGCATCGTGGAGGGGCACTTTTTCCGTCAGAATATAAATTACACGAATTCCATTGTACATGGCTTCAAATGCAGCATCCTTTACAAATCTTGCAGGAACAGTTATCATCGTTGCCTCCGCATCGTGGCTCATTGCCTCCTCCACAGTATCGTAAACTGGAATGCCATTTATTTTCATACCCCCCTTGCCGGGAGTAACACCTGCTACAACCCTTGCACCGAATTTCATCATCTCACCGCTGTGGAATGAGCCCTGATGCCCCGTTATTCCCTGAACAATTATCCTTGTGTTTTCATCAACTATAACACTCATTGCAATCCCTCCATCACATTTTTCAATTTTTCAATTGCATGCCTCATATCTCCAAACGCATGTATTCCCCTCTCTTCAAGCATTTTTCTTCCCTCTTCTTCATGCACTCCACTCAAGCGAACAACGATTGGCAAATTAATATTAAAAGATTCTTTTGCCGTTATTATTCCTCGAGCAACTGTATCGCATTTTGTCACACCTCCAAATATATTAACTAAAATTGCCTCGGGATTCGCTTTCAGAACATATGTAAATGCATTTTTTGTAATATCCACACTATCCGTGCCACCTAAATCAAGGAAATTTCTCGGTTTTAATCCGTAAAGGAGAAGAGTATCAAGAGTCGCCATTGTTAATCCAGCACCATTTGCTATAACTCCAATGTTTCCATCCAGTTCCACGAATGCGTAGCCCGCCTTATTCGCTTCAAGTTCAAGGGGAGTTTTCTCAGCTGAATTTTCCTCCAGATCCCTATGGCGATAAAGGGAATCCGAGTCAATTACAACCTTTGAATCAGCTGCTATCAATTTTCCACCACTCAAAACTAAGGGATTGATTTCAACTAATTCAGCATCATAATCCCGAAATAGACGATACAGATTAATCAGAATTGAAGTAAATTGCTTTGCAAGATCCCCGGAGAAACCCATCTTCTTTGATAGCATTCTCCCAAAGTATGGATGAATTCCAATCTCTGGATTTACCGTGTATTTGTATATTTTCTCATCTGGAACACTCTCTATTTCCACACCCCCTTCTGGAGATGCCATGATGAGAGGAGATCTGGATGAGCGGTCAATTAATATACTGAGATAGTATTCTTTCTCAATTTTCAATTTCTCCTCAACTCTGACAGCATAAACTTTATGTCCCTTGATTTCCATATTCAATATTTCTCCTGCTTTTTTCCTTGCTTCTTCAACTGAGGATGCAAATTTCACTCCACCACTCTTGCCTCTTCCTCCTGTTAAGACCTGTGCCTTTATCACTACATCCTTGCTCACATCTCTGATATCCTCTACCTTGAAAGCCACGTATCCCTCTGGAGTCGGCACTCCAAACTTTTCAAACAATTTCTTACCCTGATACTCATAAAGATTCATTCTTTCACCTCACTCTTTATACTCTCTTATGTATCCATGCCTCATCAAAAATTGAACCTTATCACGTGCTTCCTTTATTATTTTCTCAGCATTCTCGTAAATTTCATTGCGGGATAATTTTCTTCTCGCTATTCCCTGCTCAA
>CAZVSZ010000167.1:0-2382 GCA_964630095.1 uncultured Thermoplasmata archaeon
GATAAGGGAAGAGATTTTATAGGAAAAGAAAAATTCCCCATCATGAGAATCTTATTCATACATTCGGACTACATAGAATACGAGGCAAAGCAGAGGGCTTTGAAGGATGCGGAAGAAATTGAAAGGAAAAGAGAAAAGATAGAAGAATGTCTTGTTTCATTTATAAGCGTGGAGGAAGGAGATAAAAAAATTATAGAAAAGGCAGCAGATGAAATTAGAGATGTTGCAGATGAAGTCAAATCAAGCAAAATAGTTCTTTATCCCTATGCTCATTTAAGCAATAATCTGGCATCTCCCCGTGATGCGGTTTTCGTTCTAAAATCTCTTGAAAAAATTCTATCCCAAAATTATGAGGTTTATCGTGCTCCATTTGGCTGGTATAAATCATTTGTAATTTCATGTAAGGGGCACCCTCTAAGCGAGTTGAGCAAGGAGATAAGAGGAGAAAAAGAAATGGAGAGCGAGGCTCTTAAGGCGGAAAAGAGAAAAACATACTGGTATATAATGACTCCAGATGGTAAATTACATGATATTGATGATTTCAATTTCAAAAATTATAAGAATTTGAAAAAATTTGTGGATTATGAAATAAGGGGAAGCAGAGCCGTTAAGAAAATTCCGCCCCATGTGGAGTTGATGCAGAAACTGGAAATTGCTGATTATGAGCCAGGAAGTGATTCTGGAAATATGAGATACTATCCCAAGGGAAAATTGCTCAAATCCCTGATTGAGGATTATATTGAGAAAAAGGTTCTTGACTATGGTGCAATGGAAGTTGAAACCCCCATAATGTACAATTTTGAGCATCCTTCCCTGAGAAGTTATCTCAATCGCTTTCCTGCAAGGCAATATATAGTTATGAGTGGAAACAACAAGTATTTTCTGAGATTTGCTGCATGCTTTGGACAGTTTTTGATTATGCATGATTCAACTTTCTCCTATAAGCAATTACCAATAAGAATATACGAACTTGCAAAGTACGCATTCAGAAGAGAGCAGAAGGGAGAATTGGTAGGATTGAGAAGATTGAGAGCGTTCACCATGCCAGATATGCACACACTCGCTAAGGATGAAAAAGAGGCAAAGGAGGAATTTAAAAAGCAGTATAAGATGGCAATAGAGGTTTTGAGAGATTTTGGTTTAAATCTTGGAGACTATGAAGTTGCCATAAGATTCACAAGAGATTTTTATGAGAAAAATAGTGATTTTATATCATCCCTTGTAAAAATAGTTGATAAGCCAGTTCTGATTCAGATGTGGGATGAGAGATTTTTCTATTTCATTTTGAAGTTTGAGTTCAATTTTGTGGATAACATGAATAAGGCAGCCGCTCTGAGCACCGTGCAGATTGATGTGGAAAATGCAGAGAGATATGACATATCATATTATGATGAAAGAGGAGAGAGAAAATATCCTTTCATTCTTCACTGCTCTCCAAGTGGTGCAGTTGAGAGGATAATATACGCAATGCTTGAAAAGGCATATATGGATACGAAGAAGGGAATAAAACCCACTTTCCCCCTCTGGTTATCTCCCACGCAGGTAAGAATTGTTCCTGTGAAAAATGAATTTATTAAATATGCCATGGAAATTATGAAGAAAATAAAAGCTCACGATATAAGAGCGGACATGGATGATAGGGATATCACAGTATCACGGAAAATAAGGGATGCGGAGATGGACTGGATTCCATATATAATAGTCGTAGGAGAGAAAGAGATAAAAAGTGGAAAAATAACAGTTAGAGTGAGGGGAGATGGTATGAGGGAAATGGATTTAAATAACCTAATTGCAGAAATTGAGAAAAAATTGAAAAATAAGCCAAGGAAAAAACTCACTCTTCCAGAACTTCTCAGCATGAGACCAAAATTCAGATAAAAAATGGAAATTTACTTATACACATAAATCATAATGATTTTTATGATAAGCGATATTGAAGAATTGATTAAAAAGAGCGAAAAAATTCTTCCTTCAGAAGATTTGTTTATAGAAGCAATAAGAGATTTAATGAAAGATGAGATAAAATCGTATCTGAAGGAAAAGATGAAAGAAAATCCCCATATAAGGGAAATAATGAAAGAGGCAATGCTTGATTACATAGACGCAAAAATAAAAGAATCAGAATCAGTAACAAAACTCACAAAGGCACTTGGGGAACTTGGAATAATAACCCTGCCTCCTGAGGTAAAGGAAAAAATTATCCAGACAATATACGGTACATTTAAAAAGGAGATTGATGAAATTCTGGAAAAAACACTTTAATCTATTACTCTCAGATTGCCAATTATTCATTAGCAATATTTATATCCATGCAATTCAATACAGAAATATGCTGATAAATAGGGAATACGAAATGGGGATGTTAGAAAATATATGGAAAAA
>CAZVSZ010000168.1:0-2328 GCA_964630095.1 uncultured Thermoplasmata archaeon
AAGGAGTATTTTAATAATTATGTTCTAAGAAAGAAGGTATATTTGAAATTTGACAAGGGATATGTAGCAAATGAAAAGTATGTGGAGGCGTATGTTTATCTAAAAAACAGAATTTTCGTTAATGCGTATCTTATAAAAAATGGACTTGCAGTGGCGGATAAACACGGTAATTATGATTTAAAAAGAAAATTCATAAAATTGGAAAACGAGCCCAAAGAACTCATTGAACTCAGCCATGTAAAAAATGGCGAAAAGAATAAAGTTATTCAATAGGGGGATATGAGATGGAATTTAAAATAAAAACTGACGAAATCCGTAAGTTAATGGAAATAGAAACTCCTGAGTTCCCAAAATATGCAACCCAAATCCTAAATTTAGCAAATCAAAACGCGCAGGCAACAAGGCCAAAGGTAGTGGGTCAAATGAGCGAACTTATAAAGGAATTCACTGGTAGAACTTTAGAGGAATGGGAAGCGTGGTATCTTGAGAGATATCCAGATGCTATAAATGAAGACACAAGGAAAATTTCGGAAATGATAGATAATTTTAGAGATGCTATTGATAAAATTGATGAAGATATGATAAGGCAGTGGGTGCGTGATTTAGTAATTGTGAAAACATTCATAGGATTGAGATTTCAGGAGGCTGTTTTGAAGAAAATTGCTGAAAAATTTGGTGTAATGTATCAATTGTCATCGCCAGAGGAAGAAAGTAAAGGTATTGATGGATATATCGGAAACATTCCTGTAAGTCTAAAACCTACAACTTATGAATACAAAAAGATGCTCCAAGAAAAATTAAGTGGTTACATAATATACTACGAAAAGCAGAAAGACGGATTAAAAATAATAATCCCACCAGAATTGGAGGTCAAGTTCAATGAACTTAAGGAATAAATTGGAATTTCTGGCTTTGCTATGCTTCGCCCAAATTCGCAAAATGAACTTCATATATCCCCCAGGACGTTTAAATGACATTGGGCTCGGCTGCATAACGGATTTACATAAATGGTGAATACTCATGAAGAAAAGTAAAGAAATTTTAACCCAGAAAATACGAGAAGTGGAACCTGAATTCGCTAAAATAATAAAAAGCATACCTCTTAGAAATGAGAATATCCCTGAGAATTGGCTGCAATTGCCTCCTGAGTGGTTGCATCTTGAGATGATTGAAAGGTACAAGATACTCTCCCATGCGGGTATTGAGAAGGGAATGAACTTGTTGGAAATAGGTGCGGGTGCGCATGCCATCACAACAGTTCCTCTTGCATATATGGCAGGAAGCAGTGGGCGAGTTATATCCGTTGAGATTAAAAGATGGAATTATTTTGAAGAAATAGTAAAAGCAGCAGGGCTTGAAAAACGCATAATTCCATTATCGTGTGATGCAACACATTTACCATTTCCATTTCAATGTTTTGATATGGCAGTTCTAATTCATGGAATAAGAAGTATGAGAAGTGAAGAGACCATAATAAAAATTCTGAAAGAGATGCTAAGAGTTTCATCTCGGGTATTCATAGCAGAATCTCTACCTATCGCCAAAAACAAGGCGCAGGAGGCACATCTGGAGATGTACAATCTGAAAGAAGAAATTTTTGAAGCATTATATGGTAAAAAAGATGACATTCACTATTTCCCTCTAAACAAACTTATAGAATTTGTTGAAAAGGCAGGTGGCAAAGTTATAGATTCAAAAATTTTAGATGTAAATCTTCCCCATTACCTAGCATTTCTTCCAAAAGAATATATTGAGAGAATCCCAAACGAAAACAAAAGAGAGAACTTGATTAAGCGGTGGAACATTGCTTATGAAAAACTCGTAAAATATGGCGAAGAACATCCTCCTGTTGGGATATTAAATGCTGTGAGAAGTGAGAAAAATGAAAATTAGCATCGCCGAGCCAAACACCTCACCTTTGCTGATGCTATTTAGAGTTGATATAGATTATAGCTCTCACCGCTCTAATTCGCAAAGAGGAGAATATGTGTATCACAGCCCATCCTATCTTAACAACATTTGAAGTTCTAATTCCAATGGAAGGGCAGTGTTGAATTATTTCATCTCCTTCTTCCCAAAAGTGTGCCAAAAATTGCAGATATAATAAAGTACACAACCATTATCAAGATGCCTTCCCGGAGGTAGGGATCAGCCCTCACCCAAATCCTCGCCTATCGGCTCGGACTTCACATACCCGCCAATCGTTGTCCAAAATTTCGGGCGACAGAACCAATAAAAATCTGATTCAAAACTATACCAAAAACTAAAACATAAAAAAAGGCAAAACTTAATTAACCATAGATGTTATATAACTTTGAGGTGAGATGT
>CAZVSZ010000169.1:0-2299 GCA_964630095.1 uncultured Thermoplasmata archaeon
TGTGGCTGTGGCGCATGACGAGTTTCGGGGGATGGGGCTTTCTGGTGTCAGCGGGTTTCTGGGCGAGGGGGCGGTGACTGGTGGCTGATAGGGTAGGGTTTTATTACAGGGGGTTGTAGGTTTAAATCATGAAAATCGCAATCGTCCTTGGAACACGCCCAGAAATAATAAAGATATCTCCTATCATAAGAGAATGCGAAAAACGAGGCTTGGAGTACTTCATCCTGCATACAGGTCAGCATTACTCTTACAATTTAGATAAAATCTTTTTTGAGGAATTAGAACTCTCAGAAGCAAAATATAACTTGGATGTTGGCTCAGGTTCACATGCAGAAGAAACAGGAAATATGCTAATCGGCATAGAAAAAGTTTTGAAAAAAGAGACGCCAGATGTTATTTTAGTCGAAGGAGATACGAACACTGTTCTGGCAGGTGCTTTAGCGGCTTCCAAGCTTCACATTAAGATTGGTCATGTAGAAGCAGGCTTAAGAAGTTATGATAGAACCATGCCAGAGGAGATTAATAGAGTTTTAGTGGATCACGTTTCAGATTATTTATTTGTACCGACAGAAAGGGCAAAGGAGAATTTGTTAAGGGAAGGTATAGAAGAAAATAAAATCTTTGTCACTGGAAATACCATTGTAGATGCTGTTTATCAGAATTTAGAGATTGCAAAAAGAAAAGTGGACATCTTGGATAAGCTAAATTTGAATCCAGAAGAATATTTTCTCGTAACTGCGCATAGGCAGGAGAATGTAGATGATAAAGAAAGGTTAAAATGTATTTTAGATGGGTTAGAATTGATTCACAATAAGTTTAATCTTCCCTTAATATATCCAATTCATCCGAGAACGATGAAACGGCTAAAAGAATTTGGATTAGAAGTTCCAGAAGGAATAAGATTGATCGAACCTCTCGGATTCCTTGAGTTTTCACAGTTGGAAGCAAATGCTAAGCTTGTTTTAACTGATTCTGGCGGAGTTCAGGAGGAAACTTGTATTTTAAGAGTTCCTTGTGTTACTTTGAGGGATAACACTGAGAGACCAGAGACACTGGAAGTCGGGAGTACTGTTTTAGCGGGAGTGAATCAAAATAAGATTTTTGAGGGTGTTGAGAAGATGTTAAATAAGGAAAGGAATTGGAAGAATCCCTTTGGTGATGGGAAAGCAGGAAGTAAGATTATCAAAGTATTGGAGGGCACGATAGCATGAAAATATGTGTACTTGGTTTAGGATATATTGGACTTCCTACTGCATGCCTTTTTGCCAATGCTGACCATGAAGTCGTTGGCGTTGATATCAACCAGGAGACGATAGGAAAATTAAATCATGGAAAATTGCCTTTTGAAGAAGAGGGACTTGAAGAATTATTTGAGAAAGCATTGCCAAATATGAGATTTAAAACGGAAGTTGAAGAGGCGGATGTATTTGTCATTGCTGTGCCAACACCGTTGGACAAGGAGATGAAGATGGCTGAATTAAAATATGTGAGGTCAGCAGCAGAAATGATACAGCCCCATTTGAGAAAAAACAATCTGGTCATCCTTGAGTCAACGGTCCCACCCGGAACAAGCGACAAGCTATTAGTTCCGATATTAGAAAAATCAGGATTAAAAGCTGGTAAAGATTTCTATCTGGCGCACTGTCCGGAAAGAGCCATACCCGGAAATACCATTTATGAGATGGTACATAACGACCGGATCATTGGAGGCATAGATGAAAAATCCACATCTCTGGCAAAATCATTGTATTCGTGTTTTGTGGAGGGAAATTTTTATTTGACAGATGCGATAACCGCTGAATTTGTTAAACTGATGGAAAACACGTTTAGAGATATAAATATAGCTTTAGCAAACGAATTTGCTCAAATTGCCGAAGAAAGTGGAGTGAATGTTTGGGAAGCAATAGAATTGGCGAATAAACATCCTCGTGTGAACGTACTCAAACCAGGTCCTGGTGTTGGCGGGCACTGCATAGCGATAGATCCATGGTTCTTGACCGAAAACTCAACCAGATGCAGGATCGTTTCATTGGCGAGAGAGATCAACGATGGAATGCCAAACCACGTTTTGCAAATCGTCAGGGAAATGCTGAAGGGTGTGGATGACCCCGTAATTACTGTTCTTGGTGTGGCATATAAAGGAGGTGTGGACGATACGAGGGAAACACCTGCTTTGAAGTTCATAAAACTGGCAGAGAATGAAGGATATGATGTAAAAGTACATGATCCTCATGTTAAAGCATTTGAATATGATGTTTTGGGGTTAGAAGAGAGCGTTGGAGGTAGTGATTGTATTGTA
>CAZVSZ010000170.1:0-2286 GCA_964630095.1 uncultured Thermoplasmata archaeon
AAGCATCAATAACATAGAGATTTCTTGAAGAATATGCGTACACCAATTTTGAATGAAGATTGAAAGCCATACCTTCTACAGAAACGGGTAGTTTTTTAACAAGATGAAATTCATAATTATAATTTTGCTCTGCGCTCATCCCAAGAGGAGAGAGTAAAATAAAAATTAAAGAAATTGAAAGAATATTCCAAATTATTTTTTTCTCCTTTTTCATCCTATTCCTCCTGCTCTTATTAGAGATATCCCAGAGATATTAAAGTAATTGAACACATACATATAAACTTTTACTCGTTTATATGCCTTATTGCTCAAATAGACAAAAATGGGGATAAGCAAAATTCTGGAAGAGATAAGTAAAAAAGTTTGCGAAAACATTCTTTCAGAGAGTGATTTGAACTAAAACTTTAATACTCCCTTTCATATTTCATATTATGGAAAGTACCTACGGTGAAATTTTGCGGGTTGATCTGAGCAGAGAGAGAATAAAAAGGGAAAAGATTAATGAAAAAATCATAAGAAAATACCCTGGAGGCAAAGCCCTAGGCACTTATCTAATCACGAAAGAAATTCCACCGGGAACGGAGCCATTCAGCGAGAGAAACAAAATTTTATTTGTTCCCGGTTCACTCAGCGGTTTGAGTCCTGGGGCGAGTAAAATTGCAGTTATTTCTCTTTCACCCGAAACAAGGCTAATAAACGACAGTTACGCAGGAGACAGGTTTGGACCTTTCTTGAAGAGATGGGGCATTGGAGTGCTAATTATTGAGGGAAAGAGTGAGAAGCCCGTTTACCTGAAAATTGGAGAGAATGTAGAGATTCTTGACGCTGATAAAATCTGGGGTAAAGGGGTTTACGAAGCAACAGAATTTCTCTGGAAAAAGCATGGAGATGGAGCGGTAGCTGTAATAGGTATCGGTGGAGAGAATCTGGTGAGAATAGCAAATATAATATTTGATACTGAGCGTGCAGCAGGTCGTGGAGGTCTTGGTGCGGTCATGGGCTCAAAGAATTTGAAGGGGATTTATGTTGATAAGATAAGTGTTGAGGAGAGAAAGATAAAAATTGCAGATGTTGAGAGGTGGAAAGAGTTGAAAGAGAAGTTTTATGATAAATATGGAGAACTTGCACTTCCATCTCTCAAAGTTTACGGCACAACAAACACTTTGATTTATTCTGGTAATAGAGGAATGAGTCCCGGGTTCAATTTTTCAAGACCCTATCTTCCGGAGGAACTCACAAAGAATCTTGCAGGAGAGGAGGTAAAAAAGTATGAGGTGGAGCCAAGAGAGTTTATCCATGGGCAGTCCTGCCCGATAAAATGCGCCAGATATGTGAAAATAAAGAGAGGGGAGAAAGAATTTTATGTAAAGCCAGAGTACGAGAGCATTGGAATGTTAGGTGCCGCCACGGGAGTTTTCAATTTCCCTGATGTTGCATATTTTAACCATCTTGCCAATGACTTAGGCTTGGATTCCATAGCCTCAGGCAATGTAATTGGCTGGTTATTTGAGATTGTGGAGAGAGGAAAAATAAAAAAGGAGGAAATAGGCTTTAAAATCCATGGTTTTGGAGACTCTGCCGCAGAGGAAAAACTGTTGAAGATGATTGCAAACAGAGAAGGAATTGGAGCAATTCTTGCAGAGGGAGTTAAAAAAGCTTCTGAAATTTTGAATTGCGGTCGCGATTTTGCCGTGCATGTTAAAGGTCTTGAATCACCGGCATGGGACCCAAGAGGTTTGAGAACATACGCTCTGAGTTATGCCACTGCAGATGTTGGTGCATCTCACATGCGAGGATGGCCGAAAAATCGCTCATTGCCAAACGACGGGGCTGCTAAGGATGAGGTTCCTGGATTAATAGAAGATAGGGATAACTATGCACTCTTTGACTCCTTGGGCCTTTGCATGTTCGTACCTTACGAATTTGAAGATATAGAAAGAATATTCTCCACCGTAATGGGGGTTGAAGGAGAGCTTAAAAATTTAGGATGGAGAGTTGAAAGTATTGCGAGAATTTACAATGTTCTTGGTGGATTGAATCCCGTTGAAGATGACACCATACCACAGAGATGGTGGGAGTCTGAAAAAGAAGGTCCCGCGAAGGGAAATGCTGCATTTCAGAGTGAAGAAGATTTTAAAGAAGCACTTAAAGAATTTTACCGCTTAAGAGGATGGAATGAATGTGGTGTCCCTCTGCCCGAAACAATGGAAATTCTGAACGCAAGAGAGTTTGTTAACATGGCAAGAGAAGTGGTTAAAATTATGAAAAGGAGGTGTCAATAATGAT
>CAZVSZ010000171.1:0-2197 GCA_964630095.1 uncultured Thermoplasmata archaeon
CGTCCAGACAGGAAAGAATTCACCGAGGTATCAATAATGGGTGTTAAGATGGAAAACATCTCAGAGGCAAGGCGTCTTATTTCTCAAATAGAAGAATCAATCAGTTGAGATAAAGTTAAATAAGAGAGTGAATAAAAACATGCTGGAAGAATTGAAAATGAAAGTGGAGAAAATAGCACCACTGCAAGATTACAGAATCAAATACTTCTTTGCCGGTTCAAATGCAAAACTCAAGAGAAGTGATGAAGTTGAGGTAGGGAGGTATTGAGAGAATTGAAAGAGAGATGAGGACGGCAGAGAATAATTATGAACTACAAAATATAAAATAAGATGAAATTGCAGTCTGAGAAAAACACACAAATCAAATTTCAATAGGAAAATTTATAAACTCTGAAACTTTCGCCCTCTTATGTATTTGATTGTGGAGCATGAAGATGTGATACGAATTCCACCACCTATGCTGAGTGAGGATATAGATAATATTATAAATGACCTTGCAAAGGATAAAATTGAGGGAAGTGTTTATTCCTTTGAGAGAGGAGAAGTTAAGGACCCTGCTGAGAGGAAGTATATTATTCTCCTATTGCTTGATTTGAAAAAGGTTGGTGATGGAATAATCGTTCCGGGTGATGGGGCGGTTTATCAGAAGGTGAAGTTCAGGGCTCTTGCGTTTCATCCAGAACTTCAGGAGGTGATTTTAGGCAGTGTTATTGACATTCTGAAATTCGGTGCATTTCTGAGGTTTGGTCCCCTTGATGGTCTTCTTCACATAAGTCAGGTAATGGATGATATAATTGATGTTGATACTGAGAATAAAAGATTGATAGGTAAGGAGAGCAAAAAGGTACTTCGTGTGAAGGATAAGGTTCTTGCAAAGATTGTGGCATTAAGTATCAATGATGCCAATCTAAGACGGAGTAAGATAGGATTCACAATGAGGCAATCAGGGCTTGGAAAACTTGAATGGATTGAAGAACTTGTTAAGGGGGAGAAGAAGGAGAAGAAAAAGAAAAAAGGTGGTAAAAAATGAGTGATGAATTGAAAGCATGCAGAAATTGCAGAAGAATAACAACCGAGGACAAATGTCCTTACTGTGGTGGAGATGTTACCACAGAGTGGCAGGGCTATGTTTTTATTCTCAACAAAGATATGTCAAGAATAGCAAAGGAAATGGACTGTGGGAATGGTGAATATGCACTTCGGGTTAGATAGGTCGTTAATTTTACCTGAAAAATTAAAGAAGAAGTTGAGAAAAGTTCATGGAAAAATTGTTAATGAAAAGGACATCAAAAAACATGTATCAGGGAGATTCATAATAAGCGTGGGTGATGTTGTTACCTATACCCTTTTGAAAAATGGGATAGAACCGAATATTGCAATCGTAGATTACAGAACGATGAGAAGGGATGTCAATTTTGAGATTATTAGAAATTTTGGAGATGAAATTATCAAGGTCAGGAATCCTGCTGGAAGGATAACTCCAGAATTATGGAATGCGGTAAGGGAATCAATTAATATGAATGGAAAAATCAGAATAGATGTGGATGGTGAGGAGGATTTGGCTGTAATTCCATGTGTTTTCTTTGTTTCAATAGGCGCTATTGTTATATATGGGATGCCTAATACAGGATTGGTAGTGCTTGAGGTAACTGAAGAGGATAAGAAAAATGTAAGAGAGATAATTAAGGAAATGGAGGTATGATCATGGAACTGAGAATATTGGAAAAGAGGGAGAATAATCTGCTCCATCGTATGGAAGTAAAGTTCGTAGTTACTCATCCCAAGGAGAAGACCCCATCAAGAGATGATGTCAGGAATCTTATAGCAGCAAATATGAATGCTGATAAAAAATGTGTAATTCTCCAATATCTCCACACCTCTTTTGGTTCAAATGAGAGTGATGGTTATGCCAAGATATATGAGAATGTGGAGCATGCAATGAAAATTGAGCCCGATTATGTTCTTCTTAGAAATAAATTGATTGAAAAGAAGGAGGAATAAAAATGGAAAAGAGAGAATTATATGAAATTAAAAATGGAAGAATTGTTCGCAAGAGAAGATTCTGCCCAAAATGTGGTCCTGGGGTATTTATGGCTGACCATGGAGATAGATATTCCTGTGGCAAGTGTGGTTATACAGAGTTTAAAAAGAAGTAAATTTTCATTTCCGATAAAATGGGCCTGTGGGGTAGTTTGGA
>CAZVSZ010000172.1:0-2190 GCA_964630095.1 uncultured Thermoplasmata archaeon
ACTTATTGGAAAGGGAGAGGGAAATGAATATATATCACAGGTTATTAAATGTAACTGTGAAATGGAGGATTTCAAAAAATGGAAAGATTGTCGCAATATCTGTTGCAATAATTGTAATAATAGTTGCCAGTTTATTTTATATTCAGAACAAAAGTAATGAAAGAATTCAGAATAAGGAAGTTCAGAGAATTATAACAACAAAAATTTGCAATTTTACCATATGCTACAGTGAAAGTATAAAATATGAAAAAGAAGATTTTGGGGATATTGTTAAGAACTGGAGCAAATTTTCAAATTATACTATTGAAAAAGTGATGAAAAGATATGAGGGACAGAATGTGAATATAGAAGAGGAGAGAGGTTATTACATTACAAATAATAGCACTGTTATTGTAGAATTTCATGTAACAAATAAAATATGGAAAAATGGGGATAAATATTATGCAGATTTTCTCTGGCTTTTAAATCCATTCAATCTGGATTTTATAGATAGCGAATTCAAGGAGACGAATCATGGATTATACTGGTGCGGGAAATTAAATAATGTTTCCACAGAGATTAATGTGCTGCTACCTCCCCAAAAAGTTGTGTATAAAGCATGGGGGAGTGATGTGGGGCATTGCCACGGGCATGTATGGTGGTCATCAGAATATGGAAAAACTTAAATTTGAATAATCAATTATGACAAATATGGTCAAAAAATTGAAACTCACGGTGATAAATGATAATGAGCCAACCGAGGGTTTGAAAAATGACTGGGGATGGAGCATTCTTGCCGAATCAGAGAAATGGAGAGTTTTATTTGATTCAGATACGAATCCAGAGGTAATAGAATATAACACCAACAAGATGAAAATTGACCTGAGAGATGTTGATTTCTGTGTTTTAAGTCATTATCACGGAGACCATTACGGAGGGTTTGAATATGTTGGAAAAATAGCAAGGGGATTGAAAATCTATGTTCCTCCGGGGGATTCTGAATTCCTGAAAGAATGGGGCTTCAAGGTAGAGGAAGTTAAGGAGCCAATGAAGATAGGTGAGGATTTATATCTTTCTGGACCTATTGGCTCATTCATAAGGGAGCAGGCAATGGGAATCAAAGTGGATAATGTTGGATTGGTAGTGATAGTGGGATGCAGTCATCCGGGTGCTGATGCTCTTGCCTCAAAATTGAAGGAGATTACCAATGAGGATATTTATTTGGTTATAGGTGGTTATCATTCTCCTCCAAGAAGTGTGCTAGATAACCTTGCAAAGATTTCAAAATATATATCGCCAGCGCACTGCAGCGGGATTGATGCAAAGAACTATGTGAGGAGAAATTATCCAGACAAGTATTTCCCAGTCAGAACGGGAAGCAAGATTGAGATTCCAAATCCGTAGGATATTTAAATTTTAAGAGAAAATTAAAATGCTTTCTTATGCGGGCTTGGGCATTTCACTTAACATACGGGTTAAGGGAAGTTTTCACGATGTGAAAATTTGGGATGACTTTGCGATGTAAACAAAGCCCTCTTAATCGCTGTTGTGAGAGATCATTAGACCCGAACGAGCGGAGCGAGTGAGAGTTTGGCGAAGGGCGTTTCATATCTTATTTAATTTCTTCTGCTAACTTTTTAAGTTCAGCTATATCTACCTTTGGACCTGTTTGCGTGCTAATGTAACCTTTATATTTATCAAAAAATATTTTTTCTTCAGCCCACATCTCCTTGAATTTTTCTTTGACCCCGTGTAGAGGATATAATTTAATGTGGCAGTAATTTATTCCCATTCCTTCCATAACCATAGCTACACGAGTTACACCTAAACCTTTTTCAAGAATTTTAGCAACCTTTTTTGAAGCAGACATGAGTCTCAAATATAAGTCTTCAGGTATATTGAAAGCATAAGAATCATAATGCTTTTTGGTTAAAACAAGAGTCATGCCTTTTGTGTTTGGCATAATGTCTAAGATTGCTAAAAATTCATCATCTTCCCAGATTTTGGCAGAATTGATTTCTCCATTTATAATTTTACAAAAGATACAATCTCGTTTCATAATAAATCTAAATCTATTTTCTTCTTTATAAATTTATCTAAAACGCCCGTAGCCAAATTTCGCGCAACGTATTGCGGGCAGCGGTGAAACTTTATAGATATTTTGCAAATTCATCAATATCCACCTTGGCAAGTTTTAAGATTCCTTTAAGT
>CAZVSZ010000173.1:0-2180 GCA_964630095.1 uncultured Thermoplasmata archaeon
CAGATTTCTATCTTCGTGGGTTTCTGGAATTTGATATTCCTGTATGGATAGATAGAGGAGGAGAGATAAAAGAGATCACATTCATCATTTCTTCTCTCCTGAAAATAAACAGGATAAAGAAAAGCATGGTATTTCTCCACGATATTGAAAAAAGAACTGGTGCAAGATTGTATTTGTATATCCCCCGGGAAAATAGAGGTGGGGAATTTGAAGATACTATTAAATCAATGGGTGAAATAACAAGTGAGATAAGGGGAGAATTAATCGTGTATCAGAAGGATATGAAAGAGGGCTACAAAATTCATAAAAATAAAAATGTGCTTTTCATATGAATTTTATCCATGCGTTATTTCAAACACTGCAAAATAAATGGCAAATAGAAGTATGAATATTCCATAAACTTTTCTCAGCTTTTCTCTGGGCAATTCAACAGTGATATTGCTTCCCAGATATGTACCAGGAAATATACCGATGGATAATGCAAGAGAGATGAGAAGATCCACATGTCCAAGCAATGCATGGACTATTATTGAAGGAATAACCGCAACTAAAACAATTGCCATGGATGTGCCTATTGAATCCTTTAAATTCAATCCAAGAAGAACAAGGGCAGGCACAAGAAATATTCCACCACCGTTGGCGAGCATCCCTGATAAAAAACCAACCAGAAATCCGATGAAAAGTGTGAAATAAACATTATTTTTCACTCTTATTTCAAATTCTCTCGGTATAAGAAATCTTATTCCAATATACAGAAGAAATGCTGCAGTGAAATACATCAGTAATTTTCCGCCTGTAAACTTGGTTATGTACGCACCGATAATTGAGCCGGGAATAATCGTGGTGGCTAAAAGCCAGACATATCTCCATCTTATATACTTCTCCTTCTGATATATCTCTGTGGCAATCGTGGCAGAAACCACAGTCATTGGAAGTGGACTTGCCAGTGCCAGATATGGAGGAACATCAAAAAATATTCTAAGGAGTGGAGTGCTTATAGAACTTCCACCAAATCCAAACATGCCCGAGGGTATTCCTATCAAGAATCCGAGTATTATCAGGAGAAGGAAAGTAATTAAATCCACAGGATTAAATGTATTCTGTATTTAAAATTTTATATTATTTGCCGCATGGATGGAAAATATGATATTCTTTCTCGCCATTCCATATCTATGATTCTAATAACTGGCTCATCGGGACAGGTTGGCTCATATTTGGTTGAGGAGCTTGAGAATTCAATTGGATTGGATAAAAGAGAATCAAAATACACGAAAATAGTTCATGATCTTGTAAAAAATCCAGATAAAGTATTGAAAAATTACGAAATTGATAAGATTGTGCATTGCGCTGCGCAGGTAAGCGTGAAGAAAAGCATAGAGAATCCGGAATACGATGCAAGAAACAATATTATGGGAGCGATAAATCTTTTAGAATATGCAAGAAAGAGAGATGTGGAGAAATTCATATACATATCATCCGCCGCTGTATACGGTGAACCAAGATATCTGCCCATTGATGAAGAGCATCCCACAGAGCCAAAGAGTCCCTATGGATTAAGCAAATTGTCAGGAGAGAAATACTCGCTTCTCTATTCTCAACTTTATGGATTAAATGTGGTATCAATAAGGCCTTTCAACATATTCTCTCCCAGACAGGACCCGAATAATCCATATTCCGGTGTGATTTCCATATTTGTTAATAGAGCAAAGAGGAATCTTCCACTTATCATATACGGTGATGGAACACAAACGCGTGATTTTGTAAACATTGAGGATGTTATTCAGATGGTGAAATTATCTTTGAAAAAAGATGTTAGAGGGATATATAACTGCGGCACTGGAAGGAAAATAAGCATTAATGAACTTGCAAATATAATAAAAGAGATAAGTGGAAAAAATATTAAAATTATCTATGATAAACCACGGGAAGGAGATATAAGATTCTCGTATGCAAGCATAGAAAAGGCAAGAAAAATAGGGTACAAACCAAGGACTAATATAAGAAAAGATTTGAAAAGATATTTTTTTGAGCATTAGTCTTAAATATCCATTTTCAATAATCCAGTAAGCGGGGGTCGCCGAGACAGGTCAAAGGCGGCAGACTCAAGATCTGCTCCCGTAGGGGTTCGCCGGTTCGAATCCGGCCCTCCGCATCCTTTCAGGTTCTCGGTATTTTTGCGT
>CAZVSZ010000174.1:0-2176 GCA_964630095.1 uncultured Thermoplasmata archaeon
ACCAGTAATGAAATTAAAATGCTTCCCCGGGGACACAATATTGAAATATCTTGGAATTGCTTATGCGACATTCTATATAAGACCAAAGGAAATTTTATGGGATTTAATAAAGAATCATGGATTCATAATGAAAAGAATTTTCAAAAATATGAGCGGATTGATGAATTCTCTCAGAGCATGATACTCTTATTTAATTCCCAAACTTCTCAATTTCTCCTCCGTTGGAATTCCATCTTTCCAGCCCCGAAACTCATAATATTCCTGAAGCATATCATTGAAAATTTTTCTATCAAGGGCATTTTCTCCATAGAATATTTTTTCTGGTAAATAATCATCCTTCCCCCCAAATCCAGTTCTGATATTGAAGAGTCTCTCAAGATTGTATATTCTCTCCCCAATTTTCAGTATATCTTCGCTCCTGTAATTTACCCCTGTTACCCCCGATAATAGTTTTGAATATTCAACCTCGTTCATTGCAAATGTTGTGAATTTGCAGAGAATCAATGAGTCAACAGCAGCACTGAGATTCTGAAAAATAACAACGAGTCCTGCTTTTCCTTCAGGATTAAGACGATGTATCAATTTTGGTTTGCCAATTATCTCCGGGGCCACCATATATGCACGGAGATGACAGCCACCCCGATTACTCGTTGCATAACTCAGTGCTTGACCATACAAACCTCTCGGGTCATAGCCCGGCAGTTCAAGACCCTTTATATCCATGCTCTTATCTCTTGCATTGTATTTTTCTGCAATTCTTCTTGAACCCAGCATTAATTCACTTCTGCCTTCTCCTATTTCTTCAATCCTTCCAAGATAATTCTCACCCTTTATCTCCTTCCACAGTGCTATGGTTGCTCCAGTGGTGATTGTATCAATTCCATATCTGTTGCATTTTTTATTCGCTTCTATTATTTTCTCATAATCATCATTATTGAGATTTGGGCCAAATGCCCATACTGTCTCATATTCTGGAAGTTCTAAATTCCTTTTTTTATCTCTATTCTTGCACCGGATTGGACAGCCCCAGCATCCATCGTGCTGAATTTCGTAATTTTCAAGAATATAATTCCCTGACAATTTTTCTCCTTTTTCAAAATGCGAAGAGTTGAAGTTATCTGTGGGCATAACTTCAAGATAATTAACGATGTCAAATAGCATGGATGTGCCAAATACCCTCAATCCCTTGTTAATTGGTGGAGATGCTTCAAGTAGTCTAATCATGTCCTTAAGAGCATCTTTATATTTTTCCATATCCCCAATTTCTGGTTTTCTTGTTCCCCTCACAACTATCGCTTTAAGCTTCTTTGAGCCCATTACTGCGCCAAGACCTCCACGCCCTGCAGTATGGGTATAATCGTTCATTATATTTGCATAGAGAATTTTTTTCTCTCCCGCCACTCCTATGCATGATACGCTTCCAAATTTTTCTAATTTTTTTGTTGTTTCTTCAACATCTTTGCCCCACAGTTCTGTTTTTTCAATCTTCACATCATCATCTTTAATCCTTATCACCGTGGGATCTCTGCTCTTTCCTTTAATGATAAGGGCATCATAGCCTGCATAATGCAATTCTTTACCCCAAAAACCTCCAGCATTTGAATCAAGTATTGTTTCCGTAAGTGGGGATTTTGAAACAACAACATGTCTTCCAGACATTGGAGCAATACCAGTTAATGGGCCTACCGTAAATATTATTGGATTCTCCTCACTCATTGGCTCAATTTTCGGATTTACCATATCATAATACAGTTTCACACCAAGCCCACGACCACCAACATAATTCCGCAAAATGTCATCATTAATTTTTTTCTTTTTTATATCGCCTTTTGATAAATCAATTTCAAGGGCAAAGTTAGTCCAGCCAAACATAGAGGGAGAAAGGATTTACAATTAAAAGATTTTTGCAGTCAAACCTATAGATATATGGTCCCGTGTAGCCCCAAAAAATTAATATATTTTTAAAGCATATCTACCTTTATGATTAAACCTATTGTTATATTGGCTGTTATACTAATTTTGCTATCGGGCATTGTAATTTGGAATAACCAAGAAAAAATAGAAGTTAAAAAATCCAGAACCTATGCACCATGGCCCATGTATCATCAGAATCCAAAGAATACAGGGCAGAGTCCTTACAGCACGGAGAGTAATACTGGAAATGTGTTATGGAAAT
>CAZVSZ010000175.1:0-2145 GCA_964630095.1 uncultured Thermoplasmata archaeon
GGGTTCCAAAGAGAATCCAAGAAATTTCTTACTTATGCATGCCATGGGTCCCAATATTGCAGGTGTGATCGGCTCGGCCATAGCAGCGGGCATATTTATTGCATATCTCCTGTAAGATAATAAATTATCGTTATTATTTATTACTAAATAACACGAAATATTTTTATTTTATTACGACATGTCCTCATAAGGTGAACGAAAAATGGCATGCTTTCTTGTGCCCGGTTCGGAAGGTATTGTGGTAACGATCCTTACAAAAGTGATGAAAAAGGAGAAAGTGGAAAAACTGAAACTCAAGTGGTTGAATACGATGCTGTGGGGTGGTACTATTCTTCTGGCAATAGAGCATATATGGCATGGTGAAGTAGTTCCATGGCCTCCCTTTTTGACTGCTATGAGCAATCCCGCTGATACAATGGCCATGTATCACGAAATGGCAACACATGGAGTATTGATGGCTTTTCTTGTAACGATAGCATGGGCTGCAATGTTGAAGATATCCGAGATGCGTGTAAGGGCAACGGCACCTGTGGGGAGATGAATATGTGGTTTATAGTAATGCTTTTCATGGCAATTATGAGTACACTGGTGTGGTACATCTGGGATCATGGGGATGAATACAGAATGGACATCCTCGTCTTGATATCTTGGGGAACCACGATAATGGTATTTGCAGACCACCTAATGGGATATCTGGAAGAGGGAATATTCTTAGATACCTCCCTCAACGCTTTAATTCTTGGGATAATAATGGCACTTGTTGCCTTGCTTCTCTGGGTAATTGCACTGCTAATAAAGGATCCCAAGGGAAAAATATGGAAAAAATCTAGGGTTCAACCTTCGTGAAAACGAATCTCACATTTTTCACACCCCTGATGGATGAGAGATTATCTACGATCTCTCTAAATTTTTTCCCTTTTCCATTGAAAATAACGACTTCCAGACAATTTCTTTTATCAACATGAACATGCACCGCGGATCTTATCTCTTTCACATAGCTATGCTGAATATGGGTTATTTTATCCGTTATGCCCTTCACCTCATGGTCATAAATCATCGTTATTGTTCCAAATATTTCACTCTCGTCTTCCTCCTTTATACTTTCACCAATCAGGGCATCTCTGATTAAATCCCTTATTGCCTCAGAGCGACTCACATATCCTTTTCTCCTTATGAACTCATCAAATTTTTTAAGGAGAGAGGAATCCACCGAAACACTAATTCTTTCCAGCATATTTCATTATTGCAATTTTCTATTTTACCTTTTTCTATAAAATCTCCAGTTTTTCTAAATTTCCAGATTTTAAAATATCTAAAAGTTTATCGCCAGCCTTCTTGATTTCTGGACTCATCTCACTGCCAAATTCTGTATTTTTAACCTGAATTCCTATGAGAATAATTTTATTTGTATAATCCTTTAAATAATCCATCAGGAAAACAAGGGGCATACCATGGGTGCTCAGTGCCACATTTGGAATTCTCTCCTTTGGAATAATCCTTATTTCTCCCGGCTCAAGCCCCATATCGGCCGCATCCACAATCACAATAATCTCAGGCTTAATTTTTTTAATGTCTCCTGTGAAATCCTCGGGAACGGGACCACAATCAATACCTATCCACCCCTCCTTTTTGAAATTTCTAACTATATAGATGCCCACGGCATCATCACCACCAATCACATTGCCCACGCCCATAAGGACTTTCGGATTTGACATAAATACTGAATATCTCACCACTTTATTAATTTTGAGTTGGGAAGAATCTCTGTACATGCCTTCGGTAAATGAACTCTTTAGTGTGATGAGGTATTAAGATTTTCATAAAATTTTCAAGAGGAAGAACTATATATTCATTCAATTTATTAGGTATCTCTATAAGTAATCTATCTTCTGCCAACTCATCTATTTTTTATATGATCAATGAATTCCATTGATGGCTTTAGAATATAAATCAAGAGTGGGACCAAGATAATCTCTCGGAGCCAGATCTGTTATGCATGATCTTAACAAAGGTGGAGAAATACTCATCATTCTTTCATCATTCAACAGAATTGAGGAAATAGCAAAAATGGGATACAGAATGAAGAAGAGAACAACAGAGTAAAAGCGGTAAAATTCATGAAAATGAGGGCTTTAGAGGAGAAAG
>CAZVSZ010000176.1:0-2124 GCA_964630095.1 uncultured Thermoplasmata archaeon
TGGAATGGCCATCTTCTTCGCCATGCTTACAGAGATATTTAATTTTTGTTAATGCGCAAAATAGCACCTCAAAGATGTACTAAGTTTCATGCAAAAATTTTATGTATCAAGGGAGAATCCCCCTCACCATGGGGCACAAAAGTTTAGTTTCGGGTCTTATAGCGCTTCTACTGATTTCAGGGATTGCCACGAACAGCTTTGCCATAGCAGAGAACGCGAAGCATGCAGAAAAATTCGGACAGGTCGTAGTGATTGATGGAGGGAGATATACAAATCATGATGTTATAAGGATAAACAACGATACGGATTTTGCAACCCTTGCGGGTTCTGAGGGTTGGCTGGGGAATGGAACACAAAACGATCCGTACATAATTTCTGGATATGATATTGATGCCCATGGTGCTGGAGATGCTATTTATATCGGGAATACGACTGTGTATTTTGTTGTGGAAAACTGCTATCTGCATAATGCATCTGATGGGATAATGCTTTACAACATCACAAACGGTAAAATTGAAGAAAATTATATCACAAATAACGAATACGGTATATATTTGGATGGTTACAGTAGCAGCAACACGATATATAAGAACAACGTAACAAACAACAGCAACAATGGTATTGAGATAACAAGTTTCAGCTATAACAACATAATTGATGGAAATTTAATTACAGATAATGAGAACAATGGCTTGGAGTTGCATTTTTCAAGAGATAGTATAGTAAGAGAAAACAGCATAATGCAAAATGGATATAATGGTATATGGATGTGGGGCTCTGATGCAAATGTAATAAGTGAGAATAATATCTCTGGGAACTGGTATAGTATATATGTAGCAGATTCCATTAATAACAGAATAAGTGGAAATATTATGATAAATAATTCCCTGTATATATCAGGAAATAAAAGCACATTCACAACTCAAAATATAACAACGAATAATACTGTGAACGGGAAACCTATTTATTATTACAAAAATGTTAATATGAACAATGCCACTGCGCCCATTGATGCAGGAGAGGTCATTTTGGGTAATGTTACATGGTTTAAAATTGAGGGACTTAATATAACTAATACGACTTTGGGTGTTGAAGTGGGATACTCAACCCATATAATAGTAAGCAAAAACTATATGACGACTCAAGGGGATTGGAGCATACTTCTGGAATCGACTAATAATAGCATAATAGCAAATAACAGCCTCATTGGTGGAAGCAGCGGAATAGGTTTGTATTCCTCTAACGCAAATATGATAATGGGAAACAATATCACCAATGGTGATGGAATAACATTAGGTTCATCAACTACAAATGTTATAGAGGAAAATAGTATAATCAACGATTATAATGGCATTACCTTGCTGGATTCTTCCAATCGAAATGTAATCTATAATAACTATATATCATTAAACCAGCGTTATGGTATCTGGATATACTCTGGTTTCTCCAATGTAATTTACCACAATACATTCTATCGCAATGGTTACTATGATACACGTCAAGCGTGCGATGAAGGGTATAACAATTTCTGGAACTCATCCTCGGGTATAGGCAATTACTGGCACGATTGGGCGAATAACAACGATACGAATGACCAGAACAATGATGGAATTGTGGACTGGCCATATAAAATAGATGGTTCTGCAGGTTCAGAGGATTACTACCCGCTCAAAAATTCCTCGCTGAGCAATGTTCTCTCGCATCCTATGAATCTCACAGTTAAATTGGGCAATGGATATGTGAATCTCACTTGGGAGCCGCCTGTTTATGGGAAAGATACGGTTACGCAGTACAACATCTACCGCAATGGAGTGTTAATCAAGATTAAAACAGTGTCAGGAAATCAACTCTACTACAACGACACCACTGTGCAGAATGGGCAAACTTACAGATACTATGTAACAGCCGTTAATTCAGTCGGGGAAAGTAATCCAAGCAACAAGGTGCAGACAACTGCTGGAGGAACAGTTCCAGAGTTTCCAGATATGAACCTTTTAACTCCATTCTTGTTTATTTTGCTTATTGGAATAATTGTGTGGAGAAAGAAAAGATAATTTTTATTCTTTTTTAATTCCCTCGCGAACCTTCACGACCATACCTTTGGAAAAGTGGAGCATTTCAAAT
>CAZVSZ010000177.1:0-1989 GCA_964630095.1 uncultured Thermoplasmata archaeon
GTCTGATTTTAACCAAGGAATATCATGAAAGAATTATATTTTAAATTTTCCTTTGGTTATGAGAGAAATTTTGATGCTTTATTAAAATTCTGTAGATGGCTTTTTGCAACAAATCGCCGATAAAGGGCTCAGTATTTAAATATCCGTTGCAAAATCAGATAACATTATCAACTTCAACCTTAGGCTTACCCAGTTCCACTCTCTTAAGGAATTTCTCATCTCTCAATATGTAAAAAATAACATAATCCTCATCCTTATTAATTAAATCCATCACATCACTCTTCACCCTTTCAAACTCCGCCTTGGTTAATTCTCCCTCAAATACTGAATTCTGCTTCCAGAGAAGATACTGCTTCAGATATTTTCTGACATTGTCAATTCTCTCAACAGCAATATCATAAACCACAATCACATACATTTTTACCACCACGCAATCAATGGTTTGTATTCCTCCACCCCTATTAAATGCTTTATCAGTTTGTAGCACTCAATTCTTATAAATCTCCTTACAGATACTTTTTTCTTCAATCTCCGATGCATTATGGTCGTTCTCAATTTTTCATCGTATTCCTGCAAAAATTTCTTCTTTCCAGAATCGCTAAGCAGTACTGCATTCAAATCCTTTCTGAAATCTCTCTCATGGAGCATATTCTTGCGAACAAGTTTCATAATTATCCTGTCAACAATTATGGGCTTAAAAATCTCACTTATGTCAAGGGATAGAGAAAATCTCCGTTCTGCGGGCTCGTGAAGATAAGATATTGTTGGATTCAACTGTGTGTTATAAATTTCACTTAAAACCGTTGAATACATAAGCGAATTGCCAAAACTGATTAATGAGTTCATCTTGTTGCTGGGAGGCTGTCTCGTCCTTTTTACCATTTTGAAATCATCCGAAACAAGAGAATCCATCTTTGAATAATACATCTCTCTTATTCTCCCCTCCACCTCCATAACTCCAGCAATGGTTTTTTGCTCATGAATTTTCGGTCTTATCAATTCTATCTCACTTGCATTGCATTTCCACTTTTTTAAATTTCGTATGATATTGCCTGCTGCACCATCCACGAATTTCTTCGCTAAATTCAATCTCTTTTCTGAATTGAGATAATGCTCTGCCTGCTTAACCACAACAGTTCCAGAAATTAATTTCTCTCTCGGATAAAGAGATGCCTGATAGAACCCGTATTTGTTGAAAAAATGAACAACTATGCCATTCTCAGCAAAATAGGATATTACCTGAGATGTCAGTGTTACCTTCCCGTACGCGTAAATATCCTCTATTTTGTTCACAGGCAAAAGATGCTTATCTCCCCCTGCTTCTATGAAATACACGGTGTTTTCATCCCTCACAAGTTTCCCATGCTTAGTGATATATATGCTATTCTTCATCTTCACCACCAAAACAGAATTCATAATATGCGCATTTTTTGCATATTTTCTTCCTCATTGGAGGAGGCATATTTCCCTTCACTATTTTCCCTATCTCTTTCAGTGTTTTTTCTATCTCTTTCTCATTCTCCTCATTAAGTTCCACTTTCTTCCTCTTTCTCGCCTTTGGATAATCAATAATTCCTATTGATTCAATCCCTCTCTTTTTTAGATAATAGAGATAGTAGAGAACCTGCATAATGTGCGCTTTTTCCATACTTCTACTCTTCTTAATCTCGTGAACCTCTATTTTATCTCCCTTTCTCACAAAATCAATGGCAATATCTCCGATTTGCAGTTCTCTATGCTCCCTATAGGATTTTTCATGAATCAATCTTCCAAGATCCACGAGTTCGCTCTCCTTCTCCATTGTTATATTGTGAGAGAAAAGCCATAACTTTGTGTGGCAGATGTAGTAATATGCGACCTTTACCCCTGTGATGTGCATCTCATTCATATTCGCTCTTTAATTGTGTGTTGGTAGATATATCTTTCTATCCTAAAAATAAAAAGTGATGATAGATGAAAGCTTAGAGTAGGGAGGAAATCTCCCGAGGG
>CAZVSZ010000178.1:0-1875 GCA_964630095.1 uncultured Thermoplasmata archaeon
TGGTAAAAAAATTCCTGAAATTCAAAATTCCAGAACCTGTGAGAATTGCTCACATTGCTGCCAATAACTTGAGGAGGAGAGAGGAGACATTCAATCCATAATTTCCTGAACAAATATTATTATTAAAGGCAGCCATCTTATATTGAAATATATGCAATTCTTTAATTTTAACCTTTCGGATGAAAAATGTTTGAGAAGAAAAGGTTTTATATTAATTTAGATATGGTATTTAAATGATTGTAATTGACCCACTAATTTCATTCGGCATCCTTATTATCATAATATTCATAGTTTCGGAATTCTCATACAAAATCAATGTTGTTGCCGTTCCTCTTCTCATATTTGCAGGTATGCTCATTGGTCCTTTTGGTCTTGATATTATTGGAAAGAGTGAAGGCATTGAATTTTTAGGAGAAATAGGATTCCTCTATCTTGTTTTCCTTGCAGGACTTGAAATTAAAGGAAGGAAGATTGAATGGAGAGAAGTATCAAAATTAGTCATAATTCTTGTTTTAATATCTTTTTTTACAGGATTTTTCATAGTCTATTTTTACTCGGAGTTATGGGGAATAGGGTATGCTCTTGCAACTCCTCTACTCATAGGCACAGTTTTTCAATCTTCCTCGGTTGGAGAGATAATTCCAATTGTGAATTCAACAACAAAATTAAAAGAAAAAATAGGAAATATATTGATTCCAGGAGTAATATTAATGGACACCTTAAGTTTAATAACCCTATCCATAATTCTGAAATATTACAGGAGTGGTGGAGAGTTAATGAGCATTTTCCTCTTTTTAATTTTTCTTGTTTTGTTTCTTTATCTTGGCTCGAAATACATACCTAAACTTGGAGAGTGGGTATTTAATAGATACAAAGCATCATTTGAAGAAATGGAAATTGTTTTCTTTCTTGCTGTTCTTTTTTCTATGATTGCAGTATCAGAATTGATAGGACTCGAACCCATAGTTGCATCATTTTTAACCGGATTATTTCTGGGTAAAACAATAGAAAGTAGGGATATAATGCGAAGATTAAAATCAATAGGAAGAGGATTTCTTATTCCCATATTTTTTATAGTTGTTGGAATGGATACAAATGTTGGTATATTTATAAAAGGTATAAATTATATTTTTCTTGCATTATCTATACTATTTGGATTGATGTTCAGTAAGATTCTTGGAGGGTGGATATATTCAAAGATGAAAAATTTGAATATGAAACTTCTTGGTGTTGTATTTTTCCCACAATTAGGTGCAACACTTGCAGCCACCAAAGTGGGGCAAAATTATGGATTGATTGATGAATCTTTATTCTCATCTGTGGTGATAATGGCAATTATTACCTCTTTGCTAACTCCATTTTTAGTAAGGAAAATATGGGGTGGATTTGAGAAAATGAAAATGAAGGAGCATGTGGTTGTGATAGGTGGTGGAGTTGTGGGTGAATATGCAGCATCAGCCCTGAAATTACTTAAAAAAGAGTTCATAATTGTGGAAAAGGATTTGGATAGAATAAATTATCTTCGGGAAAAGGGATATCCAACCAAGATGGGGGATGCAACTCGTGAAGAGATTTTAAATGAAGTGAATATAAGAGAAGCGAAATATGCCCTTGTTCTTTTGCCATATTCTAAAGAGCCAGTAATAGTATCAAGGTACATAAGAAAGGTAAATCCCAAATGTAAGATAATAGCAAGAGTGCATAATGATAAAGAGAGAAAAATACTCAAAGATATTGTGGATGAAACTCTCTATCCTGAAGTAATAACAGGGATGAATGTGATATGGCATATAATGAAAATGATTGAAGAGGGTAAAAAAGAGAATAAAAAAGTATATAAATAAACGGGGATTTACCCACGAAGGTGAAATTCCA
>CAZVSZ010000179.1:0-1859 GCA_964630095.1 uncultured Thermoplasmata archaeon
GAAGTATTATAATAGTTTTTCATATATGGGAAAATATGGATGATATTACTCGGATTATTGAGGCAGTTTTATTCTCTTCGGACAGACCAATGAGAGTTGGTGAGATTGCAGAAATTGCAAATATAAGCAGGGAAGAGATTAGCAAAGGTATGAAAAGATTGAGAAAGGAATATGAAAAGAGGGATGGGGCAGTGGAAATATTGAGAATCGGAAACAAGTATGTTATGCAGCTCAAGGATGAATATGCAGATTACGGCTATAAGCTGGGAAAGAAAGAGATGAGTGATGAAGTTCTCAGGACCCTTGCGGTGATTGCATATTATCAGCCAATAACGCAGAGAAAACTGCGTGAGATATTTGGCTCAAAGATATATGAGCATGTGGATGAGTTGAAAAAGAGGGGTTTTGTGTATGGCAAAAGGGTTGGGAGAACTATTCTCTTGAGAACTACAAAAAAATTCAATGAATATTTTGGGATAAATGCATCAAATCCAGACGAGATAAAAAAATTCTTTCAGGAGAAGATGGGAGGTGATAAGAATGAATAAAGTTCTATTAATTGGTTCTGGAGGAAGAGAGCATGCAATAGCAGATGCTTTGAAGCGAGGAGATGCAGAGATATATGCGGTCATGAAGCATAGGAATCCCGGAATTGCAAGACTTTCCTCGGAATACATAATTGGCGATGAAAAAAATGTTGAATTTGTTAAGAATCTTGACTGGGTAAAATTTAGAAATGTTGATTTTGCAGTAATAGGTCCAGAGGACCCGCTAATTGGAGGAATGGCGGACATGCTTGAAGAAATGGGAATTCCCGTTATTGGACCAAAAAAGGATGCTGCGATAATTGAAGGCTCCAAGGAATTCATGAGAGATTTGATGAAGAAATACAGGATAGATGGAATTCTTGATTATCATGCATTCAGCGATGTTAGAAAACTTGAAAATTTCTTAAAAGATTACGATAAACCCTTTGTAGTAAAGCCAGTTGGAGTAACTGGAGGCAAGGGTGTCCGTGTTATGGGAGAGCACTTCAAAACAAGGGAAGAGGGTATGGAGTATGCGAAGAAAGTGATAGAGAAAAAAGTAGGAGGAGAGAATAGGGTAATAATTGAAGAAAAAGCGGTGGGTGAGGAATACACACTGCAGGTATTCACCGATGGAAAGAAGATAGTTTCAATGCCATTGGTTCAGGATTTCAAAAGAGCTTATGAAAGAGATGCAGGTCCAAATACTGGTGGGATGGGCTCCTACAGCATGGAGAATCATCTTCTTCCATTCGTGAAGAGGGAGGAATACGAGAAATCCATCAAAATTTTAGAAAACATTATCAAAGCAATGAGAGAGGAAAATAGAATTTACAGGGGAATTCTATATGGGCAATTTATGCTCACCGCCGAAGGACCAAAAATAATAGAGATAAATTGCAGATTCGGAGACCCCGAAGCGATGAATGTTCTCCCAATTTTAAAGACAAATTTTGTGGATATTGCGTGGAGTATAATAGAGGGAAAATTAATTAAAGTGGATTTTGATAATAAAGCAACAGTTGTAAAATATATTGTTCCCCGGGGCTATGGGACTTCTCCACTTGCAAATGAGGAAATCAGGGTTGATGAGAACAGAATAAGAGATGAGAGAGCATTGTTATTTTATGCATCTGTAAACGAAAAGGATGGAAAAATTTATACAACTACTTCCCGCTCTCTTGCTGTGGTTGGAATCTCGGATAGAATTGAAGAAGCGGAGAAAATTGCGGAAAACGCCCTGAATTATGTAAGCGGTAAGATATATATGCGACACGATATAGGAAAGATTGAAAATATAAGAAAAAAAGTGGAGAGAATGAAGAGGATAAG
>CAZVSZ010000180.1:0-1851 GCA_964630095.1 uncultured Thermoplasmata archaeon
TTTTATCTTTAAATTATTTTCTCCTTTTATGTATGCAGTTCTTGGTGCTTTATTAACAATCATCGGAGCGTTCCTCTATGCGGTGGTGTTCTGGAGGAATTCAGGCGAGATGGAGATGCCAAAAAGGATAATTTTCATATCTCTGAGTTTTCCGGTGATGATTTATCTAATAGTGGTTTATGCTGTAAGCATAGTGAATGGGTTAAATGTTTCTGCGATGGGCATATCCTACCTTTTCGCAGGTCTGGCATTTATGTGTGTCAACATAGGCAGGAGCTTTGTAGCGGCGAAAATAGCCGGAATAATGTCAAAAGACAAAATGGCATTTGCGATAAGTGAAGTGCATCTCGTTCTTTTTGAGACCAACGCAATTTACACGCTCCTCGTGTTTGTTCTTGGCATGACCGCCGTAAGAGAGAATGCCATGGGCTATTCCCTTATGAACACCGCTGTGATGTACATTTCCCTCTTTGCCGCTATGGCAGCTATCCTAATGGGCATTGTGATGAACCGTGCACTGGAAGGTGTGGAGGATTTCAAAGAAATGCATACCAGATTTCCAAAAACAATAGTGATGACAATTTCCGTTCACACCGTAGCAATAATAGGTCTTATACTTGCCATCTATACAATGCTCCCCTATCTGGGAGAATAACTAACGAAATATTTTTCTCTCCCAAATCTTTTCCTTCTTTGTGGCTCGAAAAGAATTCTGGAAATATTTTGCGGCAACACAAGTCACTGTGTTCGGCTCTTTTCTTACATATTATTCAGTTCCGCTCATTCTCTATTCTTGGTATCAATCGGGTATAATTTTAGCAATTTTTGAAATTACGAGTTTGAGCATATCAATATCCTCTGGGTTTATTTTGGGAATTTACCTCAAAAATAAGGATTTGAAAAAGATTTGGGTCACATCGGCAATTCTTCTTGGTTTTCTCTCTTTTTTCGTTTTTCTTTATCTGAATGTTTACACACTATTCATTCAACAGGTTGTTGATACATTTCTCTCTTTGATGATAGGGGTATCAAGGGGGAGCATACTGCCAAAGATAGTTAAAAAAGATGAATTATCATGGGCAAATACAACTGATTATACAGGGATAGTGCTCCTTGGGATAATATCACCCTTTGCAGCAGCATTTTTCCTCAATTATTCCATTAATCTTCCATTCCTCATTGATTCAATCACATTCTTCGCAGAAGCCCTGATAGTTTGCACAATTGCTGTGAAAGAAATATTGAAATCAGAGGGAGAAAAAATGAAAACAGTATTTTGGAACACTGTTAAATTTCTCAGGGGGAAGAAATTGATATTTCATGCAATTATTTTCTTTTTCATTCTTCTCCTGATCGGGGGAGGATTGAAAATTTTGAATGTTGCATATTTTCACAGATTCTCCAATTATTACCTCTCATACGGAATCGCCATGAGTTTTGATGCTATGGGAATGGCTGCCATAATGCTTCCAATCACATTTAAATTTCTAAAAATTGAAAAACCTTACACCACAGTAATTCTATCATCATTCATTTATGTTGTGGCATTTGTTCTCCTTGGATTATTTTCTCAAATGTTTATTGCGGTAATTTCATTTTTCATCATTGGAATTGCCAACGGCTTTGTATCCCCCCAAAGCATGGCTGTAATTCAAAAATATACACCTAAAGAACAACTAACTCAGGTTATAGGTATTCAGAAAACTCTCACAAGCTCGGCGAGGTTCATATCCATAGTGATTATTGGTGTGGTAATTTCTTTCATAACTCCAATGCTCCTCTTTCTGATAATAGGTGCTATTCTTTTCCTCGCAACTTTAATTTTCCTGCCCACAATTCGGGAAGAAAAAT
>CAZVSZ010000181.1:0-1833 GCA_964630095.1 uncultured Thermoplasmata archaeon
GTATTTTTATCTTATACATTTTAATTGTTTCAGAAGAACTTAGTAGTATGGAAATCTATTACAACTCTATCGGGATATAGATATATATTATGTTTCAGAAGAACTTAGTAGTATGGAAATACTAATGCAATGGGCATCCAGATGGATAGCACAGCGAGTTTCAGAAGAACTTAGTAGTATGGAAACCTGATTTTATGCTCTATTCTTAAAAATATGAATTTTATCATAGAACCCCAGAAAATGAAAAGATGAAGGTGGGGTAAAAGTGATAAGGATTTAATTATTACCGTCCATGTAAAGGACAATAATTTTATCTTTTATTTTTGCAGCCAGATAGCCTTTGGATTGATAAATTTCAATATCCGATTTATTTAACCTATACATTTTTTCAATATTCATGTATACAATATGTATACAAACAACTATTTAAATGTTTGCACAAAAATACCATAAAAATTAATCCCTTCAGGTAAAATTATTATAATGCGGAGTAATTGGGGTCTGGTGATAAATATGAGTATGGAAGATGCATTAAAAATAAAGGAAATGGTGAAAAAACACACGGAATGGTTTAGAGAAAGTCTGCCTATGATTGCATCCGAGAATTTGATTAGCCCAATGGCAATGCAATTTCTAATATCCGATTTGCATAATCGGTATGCTGAGGGACTATCGCATGAGAGATACTATCAGGGGAACATATATGTAGACCAGATTGAGGACTTGACAGTTGAACTTGCTAAAAAATTATTCAAAGTAGAGTACGGGGATGTTCGCCCAATCAGCGGGACAAACGCAAATCAGGCTGTAATATTCGCTCTTCTAAAACCCGGAGATGTGATGACAGGTCCTCCTTTGCAGGGTGGTGCTCATATCAGCAGTGCAAAATTCGGTTCTGTTGGATTTAGAGGCGTTCACAAAATTGAATATCCATTTGATGTTAAAGAGATGAATTTAGATATTGATATGACTGAAAAACTCATAAAAATTGTCAAGCCGAAGGTTGCCCTTTTTGGAAGAAGTGTTTTCCTATTCCCAGCGCCTTTAAAAGAATTGAATGATGCATTTCAGGAATCGGGAACAACCGTATGGTATGATGGGGCTCATGTTCTTGGCTTAATTGCTGGTGGTAAATTTCAAGACCCGCTTCGTGAGGGTGCTGATGTGATGACGGGCTCAACACATAAAACATTGCCAGGTCCTCAAAGGGGAATAATCCTTGCAAATCCAAGGGGTGAGGAGGAGAAAAGAGAGAAAGTATGGAAGAAAATTCAGCGTGGAGTATTTCCCGGGGTTATAAGTAATCACCATCTTCATCACATGGCTGCCCTGGCAATAACTTTAGCAGAGCATATTGAATTCGGAAGAGAATATGCGGAGCAAATTGTGAAAAATGCAAAAACTCTTGCTCAGGAGATGTATGAGTATGGATTTAATGTTCTTGGAGAGAAAAATGGATTCACAGAGAGTCATACCATACTTGTGGATGTAACCGCTCAAGGAGGAGGGAGGAAAGTAGCGGAAGATTTGGAGAGGGCAAATATAATATGCAATTATAATTTACTTCCATACGATAATCCAAAGAAGCCAAGGCATCCAAGCGGAATTCGTCTCGGAGTGCAGGAACTGACAAGAATAGGAATGAAAGAGAGTGAGATGAAATATGTTGCAGAATTAATAAAGAAGGTTGCAATGGATGGAAAAATTGATGATACACGAGAGGAGGTAAAAGAACTCAAGAAGAAATTTAACAAGATTCATTACTGCTTTAATGAGGGCTATGAAGCTTATAAGTTTATGGAATTAGTTAAATAATTTTTTCTTTTTTATCCA
>CAZVSZ010000182.1:0-1789 GCA_964630095.1 uncultured Thermoplasmata archaeon
TCTCTCTCTTTTTTCTTATTTCTTTGGGTGAGATGCTTCATCTTCTTCCACAGAATCACATTTACATAAACTATGAAAAGTGCGGATATGCCCCAGAACAATCCCATAATGATACCCTCGTAAATGGGATGTGTCCAGAGCCATTCATAAACTCCTCTATTAAAGTATACACCCAGGAATATCAACTGGTATACTGATAATACAATTGTCCATGCTATGTAGTTCATCCCTGCGTAAACCTGGGAGCTTGCGATCAATTTTTTCTCGACTTTTTCCAGCACATTCTTCATCTCTTCCATTTCAATCACCAATTAACCCATATACGCTGTTGAATATAAATAATATAATTATTCTGAATTTCAGAGTAAGCCCAGGCAAAGGATTTTTATAACTGATTAGGATAATCTCTTATGATTCAGAAACTTCGTGGCTTTCGTGATATATATTCTGAGGAGATGAGAGCGAGGAGAATAGTATTTGATAAAATTTACAGTGTGGCGAGATCCTTTGGATTTCAGGAGATTGATACTCCAAGTGTTGAACTCCTTGATATATTCAAGATAAAGAGCGGGGAAGAGATTGTGAAACAGACATTCAGTTTTGTGGATAAGGGAGGGAGAGAGATAACATTGATTCCTGAATTAACCCCAAGTGTGGCAAGAATGGTTGCATCACGCAAGGATTTGATTAAACCTCTTAAATGGTTCTCATTTCCAAAGATGTGGCGCTATGAAGAGCCCCAGAGTGGGAGATTGCGAGAGTTCTATCAGTTCAATGCAGACATATTCGGTATTGAGAAAATCTATGCTGATGCTGAGATAATTGCCCTTGCCATGGAGATACTTGACTCACTGGGATTGAGAGAAAAATATGTTATGAAGATCAGCGACAGAATTCTGATGGAGAAAATACTTCAATCATTGGGTGTGAGGGATATGGAGGGTGCATTTCGTGTGATTGACAAAAAGGACAAGATCAGTGAGGAAGAGTTTGTGAATAGAATTGGAGAATTTATGCCACAAAAAAATATAGATTCTATTCTTGATATTCTGAAAATGAAAGGAGAGATTGAAAACATTGTAAATAAATTTGATTTTCCAGAGAGAAGTGAAATTTTAATTGAACTCAAGGACATGCTTAAGGAATATGGGAAGGAGGTGCTCTGGGATTTTTCAGTTGTGCGGGGACTTGCATACTACTCCGGTATAGTTTTTGAGGCACATGATTATAAGGGCGAGTTAAGGGCAATTTTAGGTGGTGGAAGATACGATAATGTTGTGGAATTATTTGGCGGAGAACATACTCCAGCAGTGGGATTCGGGATGGGGGATGCAGTTCTTGAGATTCTCATGCGGCGGGAGAATCTCTGGCCCGAAGAGAAGAGCGATATTGATTATTTTATCGCAATAATTCCCGGATTCAGAAGGGAGGCAATAAGAATTGCAGGGAAATTGAGGAAAAAGGGATATAGAGTGGATATGGACCTCACCAATCGCTCTCTGGGAAAGCAGATGAAGTACGCAAATAGGATAAATGCAAAGTATGTGGTCATTGTGGGAGAAGAAACAAAGAGAGGGGAAATCGTGGTTAAGGATATGGAGAGCGGAGAGCAGAAAAATTTAAAAATAGAAGATTTCATAAAATAATTTGATAAATTTCTGTATCATTCGTTGGATGAGAGCGTATTCCTTAAATCAGAGGGATAGGATAACAAACTCTCAAATTCATCCCGGGAGCGAGGGGTTTTGGCACATATCCCGAGATACCCCCGAAAAAAATATACGCTTTA
>CAZVSZ010000183.1:0-1775 GCA_964630095.1 uncultured Thermoplasmata archaeon
TGCTCTCCTCACTCGTTAAATTCACCCTTCTTTTCATAAGCGGAATATTTGTGCCAATTAACAAATTACCAGCTTACGCAAGACCTGTAACTTACATCTCTCCTCTCACTTATCTGGTGGATGCTCTTCGCTACTCTACAGGAATTGGGGGATTCATCCCGCTGTGGATTGATTTCCTGGCTCTTTTCCTCTTCGGTGTGCTTTTCTTCGCTCTGGGCGTGACTATTCATAAAAGGGTGTTAGAGAAGAGATTCATGTGAGGAAGATGAGATGGTGCAGAAGAGAAATGAAAGTAAAGGCGAATAGTGAGGATATAAAGAGGGGGGTAGTTGAGATTCTCAGGTCAAGTGAGAGAGTGAGAAAACAGGGAAAAATTGTACTGTTACATAATGGTGTTAAAGTCGGCTTCATAACAAAAGAAGTCTCACCTGAAAATATTGAAATTCAATCCTACTGGGAAAGCAGGATAGGAATAAAGGTAGAAATCTCGTATCAAGGAGAGTTCATCGGAATAGTGCTTATAAGGAGATAAAATGAAATCCAAGAAATTGTTGAAATTTGAATTTATAAGTCAGGGCTCGCTTGGCGCAGGCTCTGGACTCGCAGAATCTTTCTTTGAGGTAATAGCCACGAGACTTGGCGCAGGGGCTTTGCTTCTTGCGTTCATCTCATCATCATCGTATATATCCAATCTCTTATCGCCGCTCTGGGCACATTTAGCGAGGAGATACAGCGTGCGCAATTTAGTGATATTTTCTCTTGTTATGACTTCTGTGTTCCTCCTTACAGGTGCTATGGTGAAGCATCCCTTCATCTTTTCCCTTGTCATCTTCTTTTATTTCATCTTTTACGGAATTCGCGAGGTTCTTTATCCTGTAATCGTTGAAAACACCTATGAAACCCCTGCCGTTCTTGGGCATGTGGAGGCTGTTTTCAATCTCTTTTATCTCATATCGGTGGGCGTTGCGGGATACATCATGGATATGTGGGGTTTCAAGGTTACGTTCATAATTGCCGCAATTGCAATTTTTATGGCTGCATTATCTCGTATCCCATTTCCCAATGTGCCACCCGTGAAGGAGGAGCATAAGGGTGTGATGAAAATACTCAAGGATAGGGAGATAAGAGCTATAGTCATAGCTTTTATGATTTCAGGCACGGGTATGCTCATGATGACACCCGCAATACCCATCCTTGAAGTCCGTGTTCTCTCGCTCACAAATCTCCAGATTGCCATTTTAATCATTGCAGAAACTCTGTCATACATTCTCTTCTCCGAATTCTGGGCGAGAATAGTCAAAAATAAAAGGGATATTGAAAATCTCTTTATCATTTCTTTTCTCACTCTTTCTATTATGGCTTTAATTTACTTTTTCAGTACATCATTCATTTATCTTCTACTTGCCTCAATTCTTTGCGGAATCGGCGGCTCATCCATAGGTATAGGATGGCAGAGTTATACAATAATCAATATAGATTACCGTACTGAAGAATTATCCTCTCTCCACCTCTCAACCTGCGGAATACGCGGTTTATACGCTCCTTTTTTAGGTGGTTTTTTGATTCTTCTGACCAATGTGAGGTTTGTTTTCATAGTATCTTCAATCCTCATAATCTCTGGATTAATTTACTTCATCGTGAGAAGAAAAAATAAGAGATAATTATGACATTAATCTATTATCTTCACCTCACCGTGAATTTTCTCTTTCCCTATGGTATGGTACACTGTGCCATACTTCTCAGCCAGTTCTTTCACCTTTTTCATCTTCTCTCTT
>CAZVSZ010000184.1:0-1723 GCA_964630095.1 uncultured Thermoplasmata archaeon
GATTCCATGGAGAAGATAGAAGAGGAGATAAAAAACTGCAGAAAATGCGTTCTATGGAAAACAAGAAACAAGCCGGTTATAGGAGAGGGAGGAAATAAAAGAAGAATAATGTTCATTGGGGAAGCTCCTGGCAGGTGGGAAGATTTGAAAGGAAGACCATTTGTGGGTCAGGCTGGTAAATTCCTTGATGAATTGCTATCTTCCATAGGATTGACAAGGGAGGATGTTTACATTACCAATATTGTGAAATGCAGACCTCCCGGAAATAGAGACCCGGAGGAGAATGAGATAAAAAAATGTGTGCCATATCTTGACAGGCAAATTTCAATCTTGAAGCCAAAGATTATATGTCCCCTCGGTAGATTCTCCTCCAAATACATATTAAATAAATTTGGATTTGATATGAAATCAATATCAAGGGTTCAGGGAAAAGTTTTCAAAGGTGAGATAATAATAATACCAATGTATCATCCTGCAGCCGCTCTTTATCACGGGGAATGGAAGGATGAACTCCAGAAATCTTTTTTAACACTAAAAAGCGTTATGGATGAGATTTAAGAAACATTAAAATAATTTAAAAATATGAACTCTTATGAAAAGTGTGAGAAAAATTCTTCTTAATGACAGAATTGAGAATTCATACGGATTATATCTGTTGGATGAAAATGCGAGCATTGTGAGAAAAGGTAGTGGTGGATTAATAATAAAGGATGAGAATGTCTTTCCCTTCGGAGAACCAGAATCCGTGGAAAATGCCCTTAAAGATATTGGATTTCCGAAAAATCTTTTCTTCTTTGGATGGGGAGATAAACACATTGAAATATTGAAGAGAAATTATACCTGCATAGAATTGGAAAGAACCTATCTTTTTACCGTGCCACTAAAAAATTTCAGAGGAAAAATAAGGCATAAGATAATTGATTTGGATCCTAATTTCTCGGATACCATTGCCCATTTCTGGGATGGCGATGATGAATGGACTAAAGAATATGTGAAGGGAAGAATGAAAAAATATCCATTCTTTGGAGTCAAAATAAATAATGATGTTGCAGGATGGATAGGGTTGCACTGGATCAGCGAGAAAGTAGCGTCCATGGGATTTCTATATGTGAAGGAAGAATACAGACATCGGGGAATTGCAGAATCTCTAACAGCAAGGATGGTTGAAGAACTCTATTCTCAGGATATTCTCCCCACAGTGCATATTAAGATGGATAATGTTCCCTCACTTAATCTCGGCAAAAAACTGGGATTCGTTATAAAATCAAGGCAGTACTGGGGAGGATGTGATGTATATCAGTTTTCTCCAGTAGGAATCTTCACGGGAGAGCATATTGAAATTAAGGAGAGATATAAAAATTGTATAAGAGGATTGAAGAAAGATGATAAAATCAAAGTAATATTTGTTTTTCACAAATCTAAGGGATGGGAGGAACTGCAGCATCCTCATAGAGATAAAAATCTTCCATTGAGAGGGGTATTTGCATTGAGAACACCATTTCGTCCAAATCCGATTGGAGAAACTGTGTCCCAAATTAAAAGAATCGTAGGGAGGAAGATCTATGTAAATGCTCTTGACGCTGATCCTAAAACACCTATAATTGATATAAAGCCATTTGCAAAAGAATTTGATTGCCCGGGATAAAAAACTATTTAAACATCTTTCTAATTTTCTCCATGGGCGGGGGTTGCCGAGCCAGGTCAAAGGTGCCAGATTCAGGGT
>CAZVSZ010000185.1:0-1720 GCA_964630095.1 uncultured Thermoplasmata archaeon
CCCACTACAAAGAGATTGCAAAAGAAATTGCAAAGGGGGTGAACCCATGATCAGGGGAGGCTACCAAGGAAAAATCTTAAGGGCAAACCTTACTAATGGGGATATAAAAGTAGAAAAAATCAACGAAGAGTGGGCAAAAAAATATATAGGTGGAAGAGGATATGGAACAAGAATTATGCTTGAAGAAGTAAATCCAAAAATAGATCCGCTATCAGAGAAAAATAAGGTAATTATTGCAACTGGACCATTAGATGGGACACTGGCTCCTTCCTCAGGGAGAGTAATGGTTATTACAAAAGGGGCTCTTAACGGAGCAATCGCATGTTCGAATTCAGGTGGATATTTTGGGCCAGCTCTAAAGCATACAGGTTATGATATGATAATACTTGAAGGAAAGTCAAGAGAGCCTGTTTATCTATGGATAAATAAGGGAAAAGTAGAGATAAAGAATGCAAAACACCTATGGGGAAAACTTGCAAATAAAGCAGATAAGATGATGAGAGAGGAAACACATCCAGAAGCCGAGACTATGGTAATAGGCCCTGCGGGAGAAAAGTTATCCCTTATCTCTGGTGTAATGTTCAACGGACATAGAGCCGCAGGAAGAACAGGTGTTGGAGCTGTAGTTGGTAGCAAAAATCTCAAGGGAATAGTAGTAAGAGGTAATGAAGGTGTAGTTGTTGCAGACCCAGAAAAATTTATGGAAGCAGTTTACAAAACAAGAGACAAAATTAGCAAGGACCCAGCTGGTGGTAGTGGTTTAGCACTATACGGAAGTGATGTACTGGTTAATGTAATAAATGGAGTGGGAGGACTTCCTACAAGAAATGCACATGATGCATATTTCCCTAAGGCAAATAATATCGGCGGAGAAACTTTAAGAGAAAAAAATCTTGTAAGAAATGAAGGATGTGCAGAATGTCCCATTGCCTGTGGAAGAGTTACAGAAATAAGGGAAGGAAAATACAAAGGAGAGCATGGTGTGGGCCCAGAGTATGAATCTGCCTGGTCGCTAGGTGCTATGTGTGGTGTATCAGACCTCAATGCAATTATTATGGCAAATTATCTCTGTGATAGATATGGTCTTGATACAATCTCTGCAGGCTCTACAATTGCTTGTGCAATGGATTTATACGAAAACGGATTTATACCGAAAGAAGATACTCCATTCCCTCTCAAGTTCGGCTCAAGCGATGCTTTAGTAGAAGCAATAAAACTTATGGGAGAGCAAAAAGGGAAATTTGGTAAATTATTAGCACAAGGATCTTATAAATTGGGAGAATACTATGACCATCCCGAGCTCTCAATGAGTTCAAAAAAGCAGGAGTTTCCTGCTTATGATCCCCGAGCAATTAAAGGAATCGGATTGGAGTACGCAACAAGCAATAGAGGTGCTTGCCACGTGAGAGGGTACACGGTTGCTGCTGAAGTACTTTCTGGACAAGCTGATAGATTAGCATACAAAGGAAAAGCCGAGCTCACAAAAATGTTCCAGGATTTAACTGCTGCGCTTGATTCAACAGGTATTTGCCTCTTCACAACATTTGGCCTTGGTGGAGCAGATATTGCCGAACTTTATTCTACAGCAACTGGAATAAAATGCGACGAAAATGATTTTACGAAGATCGGGGAAAGAATATGGAATCTTGAAAAATTATTTAATCTCAAAGCAGGATTTACAAGAAAAGATGATACTCTACCGCCAAGAATTTTGAAGACT
>CAZVSZ010000186.1:0-1710 GCA_964630095.1 uncultured Thermoplasmata archaeon
CCATATTTTCGTAATAAATCGCTATGGAATCATCATCACCCATTTTAAATGCAATTGCTCCCATTTCACTCAAAATCTTCTCAACTTGAAACATATCCCCCGATTTAAGAACAATCCAGAATTTTTCGCTAAGAAGTTTAACCCTCATTGGAGAGCGAGCCGGCAATATGCTTAATCCCTCTTCTATATGCTCCCTGACCTTATCAAAGGAGCCCATATCCCTGTATACCTGGGCTAATTTTAGATGGATGAACCCAATTTCTTCATCCCCATATGTCATATCCAACAGGTTTTGATACTTTTCTATGGATTCTGAATATCTCCCACGCAGAGAGTAAAGCATACCTAATTCTCTAAGTATATCCTTAATATGCATGGATAAATCATAAGTTTTAGACAGGTGCAGTGCTCTCTCTAACAGAGTTATGGAATCTTCATACGCCATCTTTTCCTTTGCCATTTTCGCTTGTATCTTGTAATATTTCACCGCCTTCCCGTATTCCGCGCACTTTTCGTAATGGTAACCTAAATTTACATCCCCTAAAGATATTTTCCCTTCCTTTACCAATTCCTCCATGGTATTCGCAATTAATTTGTGGAAATAATTTTTTTGAGGAACATTATTATAAATTGTCATGTACACCAAAGGATGAGAAAATGTGTATATTTTAATGTGCGAAGGTATCAAAAAACCGTTATTTACAAGTTCATCTAAAATTTTCATCATCTTATTTTTTTCAATATCAGATACCTTTTGCAAAATATCTGTATGGAACCTTTGCCCGATAACACTACCAATTCTCAATATGTTTATGGCGGGGGAACTCAACTTTACAACCTTTTGCAATATTACCCCTTCCAAACGAGAGGGAATCGGAATTTCATCATCTACAATACATTCTTTTTTCAAATCTTTTTTTGCCATAATGCTATTTGCTATTTCGGTTATGAAAAGAGGGTTTCCATAGGAAATTTCTTGTATTCTCTCTGCAAATTTATCCGGTAAATTCGCATCCAAAATATCCTCAAGTAAATCTTTTGTCTCATCGATTGTAAAGGCTTGTAAATCAATCTTTGTAATATCTACAATCTTTTTTACACGGTATAAGAAATCTTTAACTCTCTCATCATCTTTAAGATATGTAAATATGAAAATTATGGGCACCTGTTTCAGTCTCTCCATTATAAATAACAGCAACGACAGGGTTGTATCATCAGCCCACTGAATATCATCTACAAACATAACCACAGGTTTCTCCTCCGATATGTTTTGTATAAAATATGCTATTTCGCTCCACATTGAGTTTATCCGCTCCTTCATCATCTCGCTATTTTCAGTTGAAATTTCCACATTTTTTTCAAATCTTTTAATTATCTGGCTGAAAAAATTATCTTCTCCTCCATACTTTTTGAACATGGATATAAGTGGGAAGTATGGTATATCCATATTTGCGTAGCATTTTCCAACAAGAAATTCAAATCCATTTTTTTCGGCGATCTCACCTATTCTCAATGCAAGGGTTGTTTTTCCTATTCCTGCTTCACCAGATATAAATATAGTTTTTTCTGAAAAATTATCTGAGTTTATAATTTTTTTAAAATTCTCCAAATAATTTTTACGACCGACAAACCTCTTTAAGATATTTTCCACCCCATAGAGGGATATGGTACCACTCTCATCCATCATAAGTAATGCACGAATTACGGGAT
>CAZVSZ010000187.1:0-1695 GCA_964630095.1 uncultured Thermoplasmata archaeon
AAGGCCTATCTTTGTGGCATTGAAAAATAGCTCTTCAATATCTCCCTGTGTTATTACTCCCTCTTCTGTGGGAGCCATGTCCCTAATTTTCTGTGCTCCAAATTCATTAGCGCTGAGAGAATCTGGATATGCCCCTGCATTGAAAACAACTCCCGATTTATAAGATAATGTGGCAACAGTGTATCCATCAGTTACTTCTATTACAATTGAGCTAATATTGACCGGGGGACTTCCCGCCAACAGAGAAATTTTAATAGTGATCCAGTCTATTTTTCCACGATAAGGAGGATTAATCCCCCATGTGGCATTGTATCTAAACCCACCCATTGAAATCACTTTTATGCCGGTGGAAACATCCTGAATTGCCTGATTTGAAGTTTCCTGAGCCTGCTGCTGCAGCTGATAAGCTACATTGATTAGAAGGGTTGCCGTCACAGCCGCTACTATCACCATTGCTATAAATATTATGAGCGAGCCGATTCCGAATTCTCCCTTCTCATCTCTAATTATTCTTTTCATCTTTTCGGTCACCTCTTAGTTATCACCTCCCATTTGGAGAGGAGGAGAGCAAGATGCTCTCCTCGAGAGAGACCCCGAGGTGATATATCATCACCTGCGGGCATCCAGGGTCTCTCCCAATATCTCACAACGTCAGATGAATTTAAAAAATTTTTTATCGAGATTTATAATTTGGAAACCAAAAGAAAAATTAATCTGTGATTCTCAAATTTGAGTATTTACTTTATATCCTTGCTCTGCTATCTCTACCTTGTATGCCTTCCCACCAATTTCTTCTATGGCACGAACAACTTCGTCCTGCTCATCCGTAAGAGCGATCATGCACCCGCCGCCGCCGGCACCGGTGATTTTTGCCCCGTAAGAATATTTCAAAGAGACATCGATCATCTTCTTCAGCATTGGATGACTGACTCCCAGAATTGTCAAAAGGCGATTGTTTTTATTCATGTACTCCCCAATTTTTACATAATCTTCATTCTCTAAATGAGGGATAACATCCAGAGTGAGCTTTCCAATATCTTTAATCACATCCCTTGCGAAGGAGTTCCATGTATAGAATCTGCGAACCTTTTCCACCATTTCGGGAGTGTGTCCTTTAATTCCAGAGAAACCAACCACTAATTTCAAACGGGGAATCTCAATATGATGTATGTACCATTGTGTTTTATTCTTCTCAACTTTCCATAGAAAATTATCCATTTTCCTGTTTGTCACAAGAATTCCCTTGCCATGGGTAACTGTACTCGTGTCAATGGGACTCGCTCTTCCCTGCGTCTGGTACTCCACTTCAAATCCCATTTTAGCCACTTTTTCTTCATCTATCTCTCCTTTCATGGCAAGCAGTCCGGCGACAACGGCAATGGTGATGGATGCAGAAGAACCCATGCCAGAAGCGCTGGGAACTGCACTGGCACTCATTATTTTCAAAGGCTCACCATCCCAAACCAACTCAATTGCTTTCTTAATATAACGATGATACTTATCCACTAAGGGAAGGCCATTCACAGAATAATCCACATCTTTTTCAAACATAACGGTAGTTCTCAAATTAATTGACACTGCAATGGCTGGCTCACCGTACACCACCGCATGCTCGCCGAACAAAATCACCTTTGCAGGAGCTGATGAAATCACGATTGCAATAACTTATTATCAATCATAAACATTTCCATGCTC
>CAZVSZ010000188.1:0-1678 GCA_964630095.1 uncultured Thermoplasmata archaeon
AAGGATATTGGTCGCCTAAATAGACAATAGTGATAAGGAGAAGTTCCAATTTTAATCTTTCTGATGCGCAATGTTTTTATTATGAAAACCATGAGAGATTGTGATGTTAGGTGAAATTCATAGTTCATAAGGAGGGAAAACGATGGGAAAAATTCATGAGTTTGTGCTTGAGAATTTAGACTTGAGGGACAAGATGATTTTAGATGCCGCAGTTGGAGCGGGCGAATCCACCTATTTCTGGGCTAAAAAGGTACATGAGCAAGGAGGGACTTCCAAAATAATATCTATTGATAATGACCTGCCAGAAATATGGATAGAGAGGATTCAAAAAAGGTTGGGCGAATATAGCAAATATGTAGAGCTTAGGGAAGCGGATATCTTTGACCTGGGATTTTTAGAAGATGAATCGGTGGATATTGTAAATTGCGATGATACGATAGTTTTCTTAAACCCGACTCCGCTGAAATTGCTTATTGCATTAAAAGAGTTTGAAAGAGTGTTGAAACCGGGTGGGCACTTAATAATCACTTCTGAGATTCCCATTCAGAGTCTAGATAATCCTGAGAATGAAGGACAGTGGAGAAGATGGAATCTTGCAAAGGCTATTTATAATCTGAAAGGAGAAACTTGGTCGTCCGAACCTTTGCCTGACGAAGTTAAATTTGCCTTAAAACTCTTGGGCTTCAAAGTATACGCCGAAAAAATATTCCCCCCGATTAAGAATTTCAAATATCAGGAATGCATGAATGAGTGGAAGGCAATAATGCTGAAAGATGTTGAAGATCTCCCTTGGGATAATAGTATTAAGGATGTTTTAAGAAAAGAGATTAGCGATATTTACAACAAGGTAGTGGAAGATGGTTACTTAATGAATTCTGCTCTATATGTCCTAAAATGTAAAAAGGTAAGGTAATATAATCAAAGAATTAAAAGAATACGATAAAGTTAAATATCTCTCTCTATATCGGTGCTCGGTGATACCATGGGAATATGGCAGGGAAGGTCTCTGAGAAAGCCCAGTGGCGGACGGATAAAATTCGCAAGAAAAAAGAAGAAATATGAGATAGGTCGCGACCCTGTTTTAACGCATATTGGACTGGATAGAAGGAAGATAATAAGGGTAATGGGTGGAAATACAAAAATCAAACTTTTGAGAGGGGAAAATATAAATGTTTATAATCCCAAGACTGGAAAAACTGAGAGAAGTAAAATTTTAAATGTGGTGGAGAACCCATCAAATCCACATCTTGCCCAGAGGAATATAATAACAAAGGGTGCTGTTGTTGAGACAGCAATTGGAAAAGTTAAAATTACATCCAGGCCAGGACAGCATGGTGTTCTCAATGGAGTGCTACTAGAATGAAGGAGATAATAATATATCCGGCATATTTTAATCCCAATTACTCCAGAAGGGAGGGAAGAAGGGTACCAAAAAAATTATCATTTGATGCAAAATTAGATACAATTGCAAGAGCATTAAGGGAGCTTGGATATGAATTTGAAATTGAAGATGGGAAGAGATATCCAAGATACTGGTATAAGGAGAGGGGGAGAATTATTGTGAAATACGATGATAAAAAAAGTGAGTTGATTAAAAAAATAGCAATGAAAGTGAAAAAAATTTAATTATTTATCCTGGGGAGTTTCAACATCTTCTACAAGTTTTTTGCCTGCTACC
>CAZVSZ010000189.1:0-1674 GCA_964630095.1 uncultured Thermoplasmata archaeon
AAACCGGGCGGGAGGAGAAAAACTCTGAAAGAATTTTGCGACTAAGCCCGCGTCTATGGAGTGAGAGCGAAATGGACCGGGCGGGAGGAGGAAAATATAGAGTATTTTCTGACTTAGCCCGAGTTCACGAACAAAGTGAGTGGACCGGGCGGGATGTTTGATGATAGGAAAATATTAGCCTGTGTCCACGAGTGAGCAAAGCGAGTGAGTGGACCGGGCGGGATTTGAACCCGCGACCTCCACCATGCCAAGGTGGCGATCTTCCAGCTGATCTATCGGCCCATAGTATTTGCTAAGGTAGTGACGAGCCACAATGGTTACGTGTCAGCCCCCAACGGGGCGTGGTCTTCCAGTTGATCTACCGGCACTAACAGAGAGGGAATAATTCATAATGTATAAATCTTTTTCACATATCTCTTTTTTCTTTCTGGAAATCTCCTATATTGTGGAAATTTTTAAATATCCGTGCATATATACGCCTTTGCTCATAGCGGGGTGGGGTAGCCAGGATATCCCGTCGGGCTCATAAGAACCCCTTTGGAAAAGGTGTTTCATCCCCAAAGAAGGGGTTCAGAGAGACCCGAAGACCGGTGGTTCAAATCCACCCCCCGCTACTTTTCAAAAGATACCCTAATATACCATAACTCTTTTCTTGAAAATGTGTTCAATAATATACCAACTGTACTGAATTCGGAGGAAATAATAGACAAGATGTTTCGCCGTGCAAAGAAAGTTGAGATTCCATATATAAGAGATAAATTGAGTTTTGAAAAGAGTCTGAGCATGGCAAAAATATTCACGGTTAGAGATGTGTCTGTGAGTTTGCTGAAAAAATATATTGGGAGTTTTCCATATATCAATAAACTGCACCCATTTTATCGTTCTTTACTTGATTTGTTGATTGATAAGAATATGTACAAGAGGAGTTTATCCTCGCTCAACTGGGCTTATGGGAAAATTGAGAGTCTTGCTGATAATTATTCAAAAAAAATAAAAGGAAAATCAAAAGTAGAGGAGATATTAAAATTGAGGAAGGAATTTTATGGAAGGGCATCTTCTGTCATCAAAGACATAAAAAGGGAACTGAAATATCTCAATGAGGCAAGAAATATAATGAGAAAATTACCGGATGTGGATGTATCCATTCCCACCATAGTTGTGGCTGGGTATCCAAATGTTGGAAAATCAGAGATTGTGAAGAGAATATCATCTGCAAAGCCAGAGATTGCAAGTTATCCTTTTACAACCAAGGGCATAATTGTGGGACATCTTGAAATAGGGGAGAGAAGGATACAGATAATAGATACCCCTGGACTCCTTGATAGGCCCATAGAAAAGAGAAATAAAATTGAGAAACAGGCGATTCTCGCCCTCAAATATCTTGCGAATATTATAATTTTTGTTCTTGACCCCTCGGAAACTTGCGGATACGAAATCAAGAAGCAGGAGAATTTACTTAAAGAAATAAGAGAGAAATTCAGAATAAAAATTATTGTGGTTGAGAACAAATGTGATTTGAAAAGGAGAGAAGGAGTAAATCTAAAAATATCTGCAAAGACAGGAGAGAATATTGATAAACTTATAGATTTGATACTGAGGGAGGTGAAGAAATGAAAGAGACAATACTTAAATACGCACTTCAAAACGCCCTGCTTCACGATGGAAAGGCAAATT
>CAZVSZ010000190.1:0-1654 GCA_964630095.1 uncultured Thermoplasmata archaeon
GGAGTGGATTCCTCATTGATAACCAAACAGATTGACCTTACAACGGCGAGGACTGCGAATTTGGAGTTCTGGCTGAGGTTTAATATAAATAATCATGCCGGACTGCCTCCTGCAACTATACGTGTTGAAGTAAGCAGGGATAATGGAGCAACTTGGGACTCAATAACTTATGGGGTGAGAATTGGCTGGAATGCAAGTGGGACAGATACTCAACAGTATAACGGGAAGAGTTATTCTGGCATACCAGACGATTATGCAAAGAACGGATCCCATTATGGGTGGGTAAACTCCATGACACTCATGCGTATTAACTGCAATTTGAATGGCTGGGCAGGAAGCACAATTATGCTGAGATTTAGAGTGGCGACAAATGCAACGAATTCGCCAACATACCAGGATAAAAATGAGCCTTATGGCGTGTTCCTTGATGATACATTTATCTACGGAGAGGGCTATGCACAGGTAATCCCTGAGGAATACATCTGGACATGATTTTTTTTCTTTTTTATGAAAAAATAATTACAATGAAAAACTTAATTTACCTTATTTTAATTGCCCTATGAAAAGGGGCCGTAGGGTAGCTTGGCATCCTACCACCCTGGGGCGGTGGCGACCCGAGTTCAAATCTCGGCGGCCCCATTCAATAAAAAGTATTGATTAGAGTTTTCCTTTCTCAATATGGTAATCTATGAAATCACAGTGATGTACTATCACCGCCTCTGGACTTCTTACCACAAATTCTCCCTCCTTGGAATGCGATGCAATTATATGTGATATCTCATAAGGAAGAGCGAACTTCTCCGCAAGCATGGCTCCTCCCACAGGGTGCCTTATCCTCTTCCCATACTCACTTTTTACAACTCTTCCATCTTTAACTCCAAATTCAAAAAGTTTTGCTACATCATGAAGCAGTGCTCCAGCAATGAGGTAATCCATATTCACATCTCCTCTAATTTTCCCAACTGCAATTGCCATTCTTGTTACCATCCTTGTATGCTCCACAAGATTTCTCTCTGTGGGAATGAGGAGCGTAAATGGTATTTTCTCAAGGGGGAAATTTTTCCAGCCTCCCTTTTCAATGGCATACTCCCAGATTTCCTTCACCTTCTTCCTCAGGTTCTCATCCTCTATCTCCATTATCTCCGGCAGTATTTCCTCTATCATAAAGGGGAATTGAATGAGGAATAAATAATTTTTTACCAGAATGTATAAATATTATGAACATCATTTAGATTTTGTGGATGATGATTTGCTTGGGAGAATTGAGAAAATCGAAAGAATGATGAATAAATATTTTGAGAATGAGTATTTTCAATACATGCGCAGAATTTTATCTTCCTATTTGCGACTTATTGACATATATGTGGAGCATGGGAGAATAAGCCCATCAGTGATATTTCCCGAAGTCAAAGACCCAATTTCAAGGGAAATTTTAGAGACTCTTTTTTACTATGGAAAATTGAATATCTCGCAAATAACAGATGAATTGAAGAAGAGCAGGGGAAAATCTTCAAGAAGAATCGTGAGAGAAAAATTGGAGAATCTTGTTGATATTGGGCTTGTTGAATGTGATGTTGGCAGGAGAGAAAAATTATATTATGTATCTGAATACTCGCTTAGAAAATGGTTAAAAGTGCTCGGTATTGATATAAAG
>CAZVSZ010000191.1:0-1649 GCA_964630095.1 uncultured Thermoplasmata archaeon
CTCATTAAAGGTGAAAAGAGGGAATTTTTGAGAGCCTGAGCATGTTGCCTTTGTAGATATCAGGAACCCGATTCTGGTACTGGTAAAAACTTTTTTCCTGTTTCTCTTACTAATTTGCCTGATTTGCAAAAACTGTCCAAAAACACAAATTTGCAAATCTTTTAAAACAAAATAAAATTTGTAAGGAGGTTTTATGTTTAAAAGAAAAAGAATTATGTTTTATTTGATAACTCTCTTTACTACCGTTTTCGTCGTTACATTAATTACAGCTCCCGTTAAAGCCTCTGCCGGATCTTTCTATGTGTTTGGTCAGCACTATGATTCACAGGTCTATGGCTCAAGTGGAACACAGGTTACTCATTCTGTTTCTGTTATACAGGAACCACGGGGTGGATGTGCCTCATTTGTAGGTTTGTGGTTAAATGAGTATAATTGGGCTGCTATTGGATTCTACCAAGGTTGGGACTACGAGAATAATCAGTTTTATAACTACCCTCGCTACTATTATGATTATAAAATAAATGACTCCTATCACTTTCATGATTTAGGAATTGCCTCACTAAATCAAAATCATAACTACTCTGTTCATATTATTCCACAACAACCTTATCCTGACAAAGGTATAATAGAAATGAGTATAGATGGCTTGTCAAAAGTGTACTTGTATAATTACACCTACACAGGAGGAGAAGCTCTGGGGGAATCAGAATCCCATAATTCACAAAACACCATGAATTATCATTTTTGGAATATGGAATATGTTAATAGTGCTGGTTATTGGTATCCTTTCCGGGCAACTAAATTCCATTATGATTCCCCATATTCAATAGACATAAGATCAGTAACTGAGTGGTATGCATGCGGAGGTGGACAATGAAAACAAAAAGAATAATGATCACCATATCCATCATTCTTATTATTTGTGTTGGTGGATTATTCATTTTTCTTAAAAATAATCAGAATAAATTAGCCTCTTCAAATTCTTTCTCGACAAACATTTCGGGTTATACGGCACGCGGATCTTTTTCAGGGAAAAAAATAACATCGATTGAAGAAGCCCAACCTAATCTTCCATTTAAGTTTTCTCTTCCAAAGATTCTTGGTAATCCTGATGAAATTCTTGTTGAAGAAGGGCATAAAGCAACTATTATATATGGATATAAAGGAAATAATATATTTAAAGAACCTCCTGACTCTATTGTGAAAAACGGGGGAATACTCATATACGAATACACGCCGGGACTCAAAAGAGAAGCTGCAGAAAGCCTAATAGATGGTATACTTAAACAGATGGATCTGTACGATGATACGCGTGGAACTCAACAGAGAGTTTATATCAATGGATTTCCTGGCGTAATGGGAGGAAACGTAGGTCACTGCGTAACTTGGTATACTCCAGAGGCTACTTATACTGTTGGTGGAAGCCTTGCAGTTCCTCTTGAAAGATTAGTCAAAATCGCAGAGAGTATGGACGTAGGTGATTAGGTTTTCTGAAAAACCTTGAGAATGGTTTGAGAGGGAAATACATACGTATTTCCCTCTCTCATATCTTCTTTATGTCTTTTTTGACATCCTAAAATTCTCTTTTTGATAACTATGGAGACTCTAATGGTTCAATATCAAATAGCTTGAAAATTATTTTTACCTTC
>CAZVSZ010000192.1:0-1628 GCA_964630095.1 uncultured Thermoplasmata archaeon
AATGAGGAAATTTAGGTATCGCAAAGATTTATATGAGCAAAGGCAATTCTCCCCCCGAAATGATTGAAGAGGAAATAAAAAAGATTAGGGAATCCGAAGATTTTGCAAAAAGAAGAATCAGGAATGCTGAAGTGGAGAGCAAAGAAAAAGTGGAAAGGGCAAAGAAGGAAATTCGCAGGGAAATCGAAGAGAGGAGAAGAAAAGTGAACGAGGAAATTGAAAAGTGGAAAAAAGAAGCGGATTTACAGGGTAAAATTGAATCTGAAAAGATAATTAATGATTACAAAAAGAGAGCCGAAGAAATAGAGGGAATCAGTAAGGAAAGACTTAGTGAGGTTGCAAGGGAGGTCCTCAACGAATTAATTGGGTGAAGGATATGCTTCTCCCTGCAAAAATGGTTGAAGCGGAAATTCTTGTTCACGATTCTGTTAAATATGATATTTTAAGAGCTGTTCAGCATTATGGATTTTTGCATGTTGAAACTCACAATATTAAAGATGTGGAAACTGCAAGACCATGCAAGGAAATATCAAAAATTGTAGACTATGAGTTTCGGGTATCAAAATTGATAGGGGTTCTAAATATAGCGAGAAGGAGGAAGTCAGGGATAAAGAGCATGTTAAACCCGGAGAAGCCCGAAAGATTTTCAACAGTTTTGAGAGAGAGGGAGGAGATAATCCGAGATGCAGAGGAAACATTGGGCGAGATAGAGGAGAAGATACTTGAAATCAATGAAAAATGGGGGAGAGTAAGTGAGAAAGGGGAAAAATTGAAAATTCAAAAGGTATGGGTTGAAAATTTGGTTGAAATGCCATTTAATCTTTCCCATCTTGGGGAGGGATTATATGTAAACATAATTGCAGGGGAGGCAAAGGACATATCTCAACTTTTGAAAATGAAAAAAGAGAGAAAGGCGATGGTCTGGTACAGAACAATTGAAAAGAAGAAGAATGTTGTTTATATTGTTGTAATAGCCTATCTTTTGAAGGATAGAAAGGATGTAGAATCGGCGTTGAGATTTTCTGGATTTGTAGAATATGATTTATCAGGATGGAAGGGAAAACCAGAAGAAGTACTGAGAAAGATTGGAGAAAAAGAGATGGAGCTAAAAAAAGAGAAGGAAAGAATTTTAAATAAGATAAGAGAAATGAGAAAAAAATATTATGCGAGATTGGCAATTTTGAAAGATGATTTACACAATGAAAAATTGAAAGAGGAGATACATAATAAATTTGGAAAGACAGATTTTACTACTGTTATAAGAGGATACATTCCAAAGAAGAGAATCGAGGAAGCAAAAAAAATAATAGAGAAGAAGGCGAAGGGGTTATGTATAATTAAATGGAGAGATGCAAAGGGAGATAATGTTCCAGTGAAATACGAGAATCCAAAAATTTTTAGGCCTTTTCAGGCATTTATTGATATGTATTCCACTCCGAAGTATGGGCATGTTGAGCCAACGGTAATCATTGCTCCTCTATTCGTGATATATTTTGGATTAACCTTAGGAGATGCAGGATATGGATTGATAATGGCCATCCTTGGCTATCTTTTATGGAAGAGAATAGGAAAATACAACTGGACAAATCGCACACTTGGAAAAATTCTGTTTCCTTCTGGAATTATGG
>CAZVSZ010000193.1:0-1596 GCA_964630095.1 uncultured Thermoplasmata archaeon
GTGAGGCACAATCTTCACACAGTGGCAATAAATATGAATAAATTGATACATAAGCACAGAGGCATGATTGAACTTCGCTTTATTATGAAGGATAGAAATGGCATAGATTTCATAGGAATTGCGCATGAATTCAAGAAAGTAAGGATAAAAAGAGTGAAATTGACGGATACAAGCAGAGGATTTGATTATCTGAAGCACAGGGATGGCTGGTATCTAAGGATAAATCCCGGAGAATTTGTATCGCTTGACTTCAAAGGAAGGGGAAGCGGAACTTATCTGGTCAAGATAGATGGCTTCTACTTCAACAGCGATAAGATAGGAAAGGGAATTGGTATAGTAAGAGAGAACGAGACGAACATAGCAGAAGCGGAGTTGCAGAAGAATATAACATCTGACAAAGGATATGCTCTCCTTCCACTGCTGAACAATTACAGTGGCGTATCCGAGATAACATGGTTCGTAGATGGCTATTACTTGCCCGGTGAGAAGCCAATAGTAGAATTCAGTTCTGGTGGGCACTTCATTGAACTCTATATAATGACATTTAATGGAGATGTAGAGGAATACAGTACATCCGTGAACGCAATTTAATTTTCCTCTTTTTACCATTTTTATGCTAATTTGTATTTTTTCCTCATATCTTAACAATTTGTGCGATAGGGTAATAGATAGACAAAAGTTATAAATTAAGCGAAATAATTTACAGATACCAGAGCAGATTCGTAAATAATTTATATACCTTTGCCTATTTTCTTCTGGTGACTGGATATGTATGTGGAGAGTATTGAAAATGTAAAAAAAGAAAAGGTTGAAATGGAAGGAATAAAAGGAGTATGGATCCAGTGGTTAATCTCAAAAAAAGAAGGTGCCGAAAACTATGCAATGCGTCTATTTACTGTGGAGAAGGGGGGTGTAATACCAAAGCATCATCATCCTTGGGAGCATGAGATATTCATCCTTGAGGGAAAGGGAATAATAGGAGCAGGGGAGGAGGAAAAGAATGTGGAAGAAGGCTCATTTGCTTATATCCCTCCAAATATCCCTCACTGGTATCGCAATACTGGCGATGGAGAATGGAAATTTCTGTGCATAATTCCGATGAAGGGAGTGAAATGAAAAAGAAGAAAAAAGTTATGAGTGATGAGGAACTATTTGATATGCTTTTTGAAAAAGTTCTTGACGATAAGGCAAAAAAAATTTGGGAGAAGATAAAGGATATGTAATTATTCTTTTTTCATTCTCCATTTAAATGCTATGGACGCAATAAGAAGTATGACAATTGTGCTTATTATTGCCATTAAAATCTGTGGAATGTAACTTTCAATGCTTTGATGATAAATTACTATTTTTCTAACTCCTCTCAAAAGTGCGCTGGCGGGAAAATAGTCTCCAACTGTTATCATCCAGTTCGGTAGCAGGAATTCTGGTAGAAAAATACCGGTTATGAATGATATTGGCCATGCAATTGCATTGGCTGCGCCGCTTGCTGCTCGTTCTGTCTTTGTGAAGGATGAAATCAAAAGACCGATTGATATTGTACTCAATGCTGCCATTATTATCATACCCCATGCCAGTGGGTCTGGATAGAATAAATCC
>CAZVSZ010000194.1:0-1548 GCA_964630095.1 uncultured Thermoplasmata archaeon
AAGAGACAAAATGCACATTTAAAGGGGATAAGTATCATGAATATACTTTTGACTGGGAGCCCTGAGATTAGTTCATTATCATCCTGAATACTTCTTCCACATTCTCTCCAGTCTTTGCACTGGTGAATGTATAGGGCACTTTAAATTTCATTGATAATTTCTCAAGTTCTTTTTTCCAGAACTGCGCCATGTATTTTAAATCATTCTTATTTCCGACAAAAATTTTCTTTGTTTTATTTCCATTTAAAAATTTTGCAAGTTCCTCCATTGTTTCATAGGTCTCTTCCCTCGTTATATCCCCCATTATTATAACAGCCTTTGCACCAGCAAGAATTCTATCCACATGCTCCTCATAAACGCTTACATCCCAGATCATGAGAAGAACATCCCCAACTCTCTTTTTGAAGGCTCTGCTTTCCACAGTTCCCCCGTCATCATCTCCGAAAGTGTCAAAAACAAATCTTCTCACGAGGGAAGTTTTTCCCACACTTTTATCTCCGATTACGCACACTTTCCATATTTTGGGTGTAAGCATCAATTCTCAAATATGTTTAGGTATTTAAAATTTTCATCTATTTTTCTCCTTTAATTATTTGTTCCAAGAATAATCCCACATAAAATCTTCGTATTCCACTATCCTTTTCCACCTTTCCCTGCATTCGCAATTCAAATTTTCAAGTTTTGCAATATCCTGAGTGAGGGAGAACTCATATATTGCTTTCAACACTTCTGAATCGCATCTTCCACAGTTGTGGGCACCCCTTATTTTTCCTCCCCCTGTGGGATAGGACACAATCTCTTTTTTTAAATTATGAGTTCTTTTCAAAATTTCAACAACACTCCAGAGCCATGGTGCCCTATATTCTCCCCTCCTCCATAAATACTCTACCAGTGTGTATCCCTGTATGTTCATTGGATTGAGGGAAATAATATCCGAATACCTGGATGCAAAATTTATTGAATATATGGATTCTTCAATTGCCATCTTCTCGCTCATGAACGGCGGCTTGAGGAGAATATAAGTCTTAAGAGGAATCTCATTCTCATTTAAAATCTCTGCAGCACGAACATAATCCCTTACCCTGAATCCCTTGTTTATCCTAAAAATGAGAGTTTCATCCATGGCACTTTCAAGACCAAGGGCAACCATGATATTTTCATAATCTTTCAAAAATTCAACCTTCCCTTTTATAAATTCCGGACGGCTTTCAATTATTATCCTGTCCGCCGAGTTATAGGAATTTAGAATTCTCATCTGAATTTTCTCTGGAATTTCATCATCATCCAAAAAACTTCCAGATGTGTAAATTTTCACCAATTTTTCCCCATTATATTTTTCAAGAGAAGAATCTAATTGCTTGATTAAATCTTCATCCCTTATATCGGGGGAGGTATCGTTGTAGTATCCGCACATTGAACATCCAGATATTTGCGCCCATGTGCATCCGCGGGTTCTGAAAATTATTACGAAGGAATCAATAACTTTGCCGTTCAATCTATCCTTTTCGCTCCATGCTCCAATTAAACCCTTCTTATTCGTTCTCTTTG
>CAZVSZ010000195.1:0-1547 GCA_964630095.1 uncultured Thermoplasmata archaeon
AATCTCTTTTCCAGCACTCTTTTATGTATTGTAACCCCTATGAGGAAGAAGAATATACCGAAGAGTGCTAATGCGAGGAAATCAACCCAGAGAGGAAAGAAGCCCTCAAGTCCTGTGGAGTAGCGAAGAGCATCCACAAGATAAGTAAGAGGAGATATATAGGTTACTGGTCTTGCGTACACTGGCAACTTATCAAGAGGCACAAAAATTCCGCTTACGAAAAGCAGGGAGAATTTCACCAGGGAGGAGAGCATCATCACATCCGCAGGAATATCTGTAGGTGGATAGGAGGACATCAGGATAGTCATCGCAGAGAATGTGAAAAGAGATAAAAGAACGGCAGGGATGAATATGAGAAGATTCAGGGAGATGGGAAGAAAGAAAACAATAAGGGAAATTGCGGAGGTGATAAACAATCCAAAGTAAAATGATGCCTGCATATCGCCAAGAAGAACAGTGGTAATTGAGATAGGTGAGGACATCAATCTTTCAAGTGTTTTGCTTCTTGCCTCCCATGGAATTATTGTTGGACCCACAGCGGCAGAGGTGAAAAAAGCAGTCATTGAAACAAGAGCAACAAATAATATTTCGCTGGATAAATTCCGTCCGATTAAAAACGCACCGAACATGAAGAATGGAAAGAGAAGCCCCATAATTACCACAGGTCCTTTAAGGTAGAATATGAGCATATCCTTCTTCGCTATTGCGAAAGAGCGAACTATCTGATTCCATACATCACTCATTTTTACCACCCACAAGTTCCAGAAAAACATCCTCTAATGATGGGCGTTCAACATTTAAAGTGATAATTTTCAGGGAATTCCCCTCTGCATATCTCACTATTTTTTTCACTGTCTCATCCACATCTTTCGTATGAATTTTCACCTTATCGCCTAAAATCTCCGCTTTTTCACTGAATTCATCAGGATTAAACTTGAATGGAGAAAATGAAACTTCAACAATTTTATGCTTCTCTCCAATCTTCTTTATTTTCTCTGGGGTATCTATGGCTATTATTTTCCCGTGGTTGATTATTGCAATTCTCGTGCATAATTCGTTTGCATCGTTCATATTATGCGTGCTCATAAATATCGTTTTTCCCTTTTTGTTCTCCTCGCGAATTATATTCTTAATCATCCTTGCGCTCATCACATCCAAGCCGGATGTGGGTTCATCCAAAAAGAGAAGTTCAGGATCGGGTAAAAGAGCCATAGATAGGCTCAACCTCTGCTTCATGCCCTTGGAGAACCCACGCACTTTCTTATTTCTCTTCTCGTGAAGCTGGAAGAGTTTGAACAGTTTCTTGCTCCTCTCCTTAATATCACTTTTCTTCATTCCATACAGTTTTCCCATGAGCATCAGATTCTGCATTGCAGTCAAATCAATATATGGATTTGCCATCTCAGGCACAATGCCCATCCTCTCCCTCGCCTTAATTCTCTCCCTCTTCATATCGTAGCCCAAGATTTTTATCTCCCCATCGTTTGGCTCTAAAATTCCCGTGAGCATTCTTATTGTCGTTGTCTTTCCCGCGCCATTCGGGCCAA
>CAZVSZ010000196.1:0-1544 GCA_964630095.1 uncultured Thermoplasmata archaeon
TATTTATAATGCTCGGAAGCCATAAGTCCTATTTTCCATAGTTTTAGCTTTCTCTAAACACCACATCGGCAAAAGCAGTAGAAACCTTTATAAACTCCCTTTACTATTGGGGTTTAGGTGATATCGTGGATGATAACGACCGAATATACCATATCGTGGCAGAAAAGGATGGAGAAGTAGTAGAGGACAAATATCTCTCATATGAAGAGGATATGGATTTGTATGATTTGATATGGCAATACTTACCGGATATAGAAGAAATCAATCTTGATTTAGACCGAAACACCAATCCCTGCTATTGTGGAAATTCCTTCGGAGATTGGGGCGGATATGTTACTATTGGAGACGAAACGATAGAAGCGAATGGTGGGGGCTGTTGTAGCGATATGTGGTTCAACACAAAAAATAACAGATTTGGGCTATCATTAGAAGAAATCTATGTGGAGACAATTAAAAGAGATAAACATCTTGATTATGTCGTTGATTATGAGGATGAAATTATGGATGAGATAGAGGAGGAATACGATATTTACCCAAATGGGATAGATAAGTCAAGAGATATAATATATGTAGATAAAGAGGACATGGAAAACCTTCCAAAAAAGATAAGGGTATTAGTATTAGAATTTGAAGACGACCAAATCAGAGAATACAGATTTAGGAGCGCAATGACAAAAGCAGAGAAAGAGAAAAATTGGCAAAAGTATGATAGGGGAAATTACATAGAGTTTCCAGATGGGACATACTATATAATAAACTCAAAAACAGGAGAAGGCATAAAAGCATCGAAAAAAGAAGTTGAAAAATACGAAAATCTCAAAGCATGGCAAAGAGGCAGAGAAGACTATGACCCTCTTGTTCAAATACACACTTGGGCGATGGAATCAAAAGAGAGATATGAAAAATATGTCATAAACCTATATGGCATGATGCTTTCAGATTGATTTCTCTAAACACCACATCGGCAAAAGTAGTAGAAACCTTTATAAACCAACAGGTGTATATGGCGATTCATGTTAGCATGGGACATCAACCAATTAAACGGAGAAATCATATTGGCAATAATACTATTAACTTTCGTCATGGGAATCATATTTCTATATGTGGACGATGAAATTGATAGAGATATACCGTTGGCATTGAGAATTTTAATATTATTAAACTCTTTTATTGTCTTGTCTATCTCAATTGTTATTGAGATGTATGTTCTAATTTATGCTTCTGTTGGTGAAGGGATTTTATCACAATTGTCTTTGGTGTTAGTAATTATACTGACGATACCACTCGGAATGGGATGGGTGCTTTTCCCACAAGTTTCTTATAAAGGAACACAGGAGTTCTTATGTCGTTTAACAAAAAAACTTCTGGGAAAACAAGGGCTATTCTAATCCTTCCCTATTCTCCCAACACCACATCGGCAAAAGCAGTAGAAAATCAAAGAAAATCTTAAATACCCTGCATCTATTCTCCCGAATAGGTGAGCTACCATGAAGAAAAACGAATCAAGTGCGTATGCAGGATTCGAGATAACGGTGAAAATACCG
>CAZVSZ010000197.1:0-1536 GCA_964630095.1 uncultured Thermoplasmata archaeon
GAGGGGTATATGAAATTTTAGTCTATGGAACTGAAAGCAATGGAGTTGTGGATTCAAATACCACATATTTCATAATTAGAACCGAGCCAGGAGTTGCTCTTTATCCAGACCAGACAAAAGATGGTAATCCTGACGAGAATATTTATTTTAACCTCACACTTGAAAATATAGGGAATATTAATGATACATACGAGATAATACCCTCCACCCCAACATCTCATTTTCCATTTTCTTTATATATTAATAATTCCCTTGCAGCGAAGGATAATGATGGAGATGGTAAATGGGACTGGATAAACAGTTCTTGGGATCCAGATAATGATGGTAAACTGGAAATAACCCTTCTTTCACTGCAGGAGGCAAATATTACTGTAGTTAAAAATGTTCCTTCTGGCTCATGGGGAGAGACAGATTTAACGATTTTCAATGCAAGTTCCGAGAGTAATTCGTCGGTTTACGATATCGCAAGAATCCGTGTGAATGTTCCCTATCATTCTGCAAATAAGGTTCTTTATTTGAACGATACTAATAAACTTGCAGTTAAGCATGGAAGCTCAACTTCCCAAATTTCACTTAGTAACGGAGATTCATATTCTTGGACATTCCCTCAATTGTATTACTCAGTAAATATCACAAGTTATATTCTTGTGCATCTTTACATAGATGCTTCTGGCTCTTCGCTGAGCAATGTTGCCATGAAAGTATCGCTTTACTACGATTCCACTCTGATAGGTGATGATGAGATAAGTGGAAACGGAGCAAAATGGTACAATTTTACAATATCTCCAAATGTGGATACAATACCAGCAGGCTCATCCTTGATTCTAACCTTAGGCATAAAAGGATTGGGTTCATCTGCCACCGTGTATTATAATTCATCTCAATATCCTTCAAATATTACGATACCAACGACGGACTACATAAAAATAAAGTATCTCAAACTTTACAATTCAAGCGGATATGAAACATATAATTTCGCAGCAGGAGAGGATGTTATAGTCAAAACCAGAATTATATCACCATTCGGAACAAATGATATTGGAATGGCATATCTCAACATAACTGATCCCTTGGGAAATAAAAAAGTAGATTCACAGAAAATGAATCTATTAAGCGAGAGTGGAGGGGATAAAATTTATCAATACACCTATTCCCTTCCAAATGATGCTTGGTCAGGATACTGGAATGTGAGGGTGGACGTTCATGATGATCCGACTACTAATACAAATTCTTCAACTCAGTTTTTAATTCCCAGTAATGTCAGTGTGGAGCCTGATCACAATACTACTACCAATGTAAGTTCGCAGGATAGATGGCTCTATTTCAATCACACAATAACCAACACAGGTCTGGGAGCAGATAGATTTGAGATAAGGGCGACATCAAGCAATGGTTTTGATATCCAATTAATAATTGATGGAAATCTTGCAGCTGAAGATTACAATGGAGATGGCACATGGGATTACGTAAATCCGGCATATGATACTGATGGTGATGGAAATCCGGATACTGGTGTACTTACGCCGGGCGAGAGTT
>CAZVSZ010000198.1:0-1516 GCA_964630095.1 uncultured Thermoplasmata archaeon
CCATTTTTGTGGAAGAGAGAGAAATAAGGCTGTATGTTCTGCATCTGAATCAGGATAACCCTAAAAAATGCACAGCAAGAAAGATTGCGAGATTTGGACTTGCAAAATTGTACAGAGAGAGAAGAAAAATCCCTCAGGGAAGCATAATTCTATCGCCATTTTCAAAGAGAGTTTTATCCCCAAGGGATAGAAAAACAGCGGAGAGGAAGGGAATAACGGTGGTTGACTGCTCATGGAAAAATGCCGAAGAAGTATTCAGAGGTATGAAAGGTAATTTCAGAAGATTGCCATTTTTGGTTGCGGCAAATCCCACAAATTTCGGGCATCCCTATGAGTTAAGCAGTGTTGAGGCACTTGCATCCTCTCTTTACATTATCGGATACAAAGAGCAGGCAAGAAAACTTATGAGCAAATTCAAGTGGGGTCTCAATTTTTTTGTTTTAAACAGGGAACCTTTAGAACTTTATTCTCAATCAGAAAATTATGAGGATGTGGAAAAATATGAATCTCTATACTTGAGGTGATGAAATGAAGAGAGAAATAATATGCCATGGGCAATTTCTCAAATTGAGAAGAGATGTAAATTCAAATGGAGTCTGGGAATGGGCTCAGGTTAAAGATTATAAAAGTAGCGTAGTTGTTCTTCCTACAACAGAAGATGGCAAGGTAATTCTTGAAAAGCAGTATAGATACCCTGTTGGAAATTATGTTTTAGGACTTCCTGCCGGATTGGTAGAAAACGGTGAGAATCCAGAAGATTGCGCAAGGAGGGAGTTGGAGGAGGAGACGGGTTATATTGCAAGAGATTTGAAATTTCTGTTTTCTGGATATCTCTGCCCGGGATTAACGAATGTGATTGCCCATTATTACTATGCCCCAAATGTCGTCAGGGAAGGTAAAATAAATTTAGAGCCCCTTGAAGACATAGAGATTATAGAGGTTCCCATTGATGATGTGTTTGAATTTCTTATTGGGAGTAAATTAAAATTTGAGGTAAATATACTGGCACTTGTTTCAGCTGTAAAATCTCTAAGAATTTGAATTTTCTCCTATCTCATAGGATAACAAACTTATTTTTCATATCTATTCATGGAGATACCATTATTTAATAATATCCAATAAATTGATATTCCTTCAGTAATTACGGAAATTATGATTGAAGAATTGAACGAAGAGATTAAGAAATGTAGAAGATGCCCGTTATACATGACAAGAAAAAATGTTGTTCTTGGAGAAGGAAACAAGAATGCGAAAATTATGCTAATCGCCCAAGCACCTGGGAGAAAAGAAGACGAGGAGGGAAGAATGTTCATTGGTCCATCGGGAAAAATACTTGATGAGCTGCTAAAAATTGCAGAGTTGAAGAGAGAGGAAATATACATGACAAATTTGATAAAATGCTTTCTTCCACATTATAGAAAACCGAAAGAGGAAGAAATAAAAGCGTGTCATTATTTTCTGGATAAGGAAATAGAAATCGTAAATCCTGAAATCTTAGTTCCTTTAGGCTATTTTG
>CAZVSZ010000199.1:0-1512 GCA_964630095.1 uncultured Thermoplasmata archaeon
TTCAAAGCGTAATCCAAATCTTCCTTTGTATGTCCGGCGCTTATCTGATTTCTTATTCTCTCAAGTCCTCTTGGAACCATCGGGAACACTATTGGAAGAGCAAATACTCCAGATTCAAATAATTTGTGCGTCAGTTCTTTTGCTTTTTTACTATCTCTCACCATTACAGGCACTATTGGTGTTTGACTCTTCCATGTATCAAATCCAAGATCCTCCAATCCTTTTTTGAAATAATTGCGATTATCCCATAATCTCTTTACTCTCTCTGGCTCGTTCATCACAATATCAAGAGAGGCTATGTTCGCAGCCGTAACCGCTGGAGGATATGCAGCACTAAGCAACCATGTTCTTGCAGTATTATAAACATACTCTATAACATGCTTCTCTCCTGCAAGCATTCCCCCCATGGAGCCAAGAGCCTTAGAGAATGTTCCCATCTGAAAATCAATTTTATCCTCCACATTGAATTCTGCACCTATGCCTCTTCCCCCACCAAGAACTCCTTCACCATGGGCATCGTCCACATAGGTCATTGCTCCATACTCGTCCGCAAGTTTCACTATCTTGTCCATCGGTGCAATATCCCCATCCATTGAGAATACACCATCGGATATTACCAAAATATGCTCATATTTATCATGTACTTCCTGCAGTCTTTTTTCAAGGTCTCCCATGTCAAGGTGCTTGTAAATAACTTTATCCGCACGAGATAAGCGAACCCCATCAATTATGCTTCCGTGATTCAATTCATCGGATACTATAACATCCCCTTTTGCAACTATTTTTGGTATTGTTCCCGCATTTGTTGCAAATCCCGTCTGAAATGCAAGTCCAGCCTCCGTTCTCTTGAACTCTGCAATCTTTTTATGGAGTTTTTCCTGTAAATCTGTGTATCCCGCTATGCTCCAGTCACTTCCAGCGCCCCATCCATATTTTTCTATTGCTTCTCTTGCCGCCTCTTTCAATCTCGGGTCATTCGCCAAGTCAAGATAATTATTGGATGCAAGCATCACTGCATGTTTTCCTTCAACAACAACCTTTGGACCTGAGGGACCAAAAAGACGGAGAAGTTCCCATGTCTCACCTCTATTTTTCATATCTTCAAGAATTTTTCTTAAATGCTCTGTTTTCCCGCTCATCTTATCACCTATACGGAAAAATACATTATTAAATAAAAACCTTTGGAATCATGCAACAGAGTAGTGAAAACGGGTAACTTGAAACCCTAAAAAGGTATAAAAAAGAGAAAATAATAAGGATTATTACGGCAAGGAGATTCAGGTTAGAAAAGATGATAAAAATAGAGGGAGAAAAGAAAATAAGGGTAGAATTGAAGATGCATACTACTCTGGATATAGAAAATCATCTTATGTTAAATGTTATTCCCAACAAATTTTATATGAATGACTCTCCTTATCTAATTCCCCTGCTCAAGAATATGGAGGAATTAGATGCTGTGTATGGAGACAAAGGCTATGACTCAAATAAGAATATAAAATTCATTCTTGGCAA
>CAZVSZ010000200.1:0-1508 GCA_964630095.1 uncultured Thermoplasmata archaeon
AATAAAGTTAGAAGATATTTACAAAATAGCCGAAGGCGTGAAAGGTGAAAAGATAACGAGGAGGGAGAAACTGATAATAGTGGGAATAGTGAGGAGAAATTATCCTATCCATCGTAAAGTTCAGAATAAGAAATTGAAAGTTTTTATCTTTCTGTAAGTTGGCATTAGCCCTTTTATATTCTCTCTTTCAAAGGCAGGTCAAAATTTTTATACCTCTACGGTATTATACCTCTGTGGTATAAAATGAAGTTTTACGATAGAGAGAATGAAATGGAAATGATTCGCAAGGCAACGCGTGTGGCAGTAATAGGCAGGAGAAGAGTAGGAAAGACAAGACTTGTGGAAGAGACTCTCAAGCCTATAACATTATTCATACCTGCGGAGAAGAATGAAATTTTGATATGCAAGGATTGGATTAGTGAAATTAAAAAGAGAAGATACATCCCTGAAAGTCTGAGCACTATGAAGGATATAGTGGAATTTTTGATGGAAGAGGGAGAGACAATATTCATAGACGAACTGCAAAATGCTATGAAGGTAAATCCTTCATTTCTCTATGATTTGCAGAGGTTAATTGATAAGCATCGTGAAACGAAATTGGTGGTAACAGGCTCACTGATAAGCATGTCAAAGAAGATGATTGAATCGTACTCCAGCCCACTTTATGGGAGATTTGATTTTACAATAAAGCTCAGAGAACTGGCTTTTCCTACAATTTCAGATATTATGAAGGATTTAGGATATAGTATAGAGGATGCCGTGGTTATGTGGTCTGTATTCGGCGGGCTGCCAAAGTACTATGAAACTTTGGAGAAATTCCAAACCTCAGTGATGGATTTCATAAGAATGATGTTCTACGAAGAGCCATATCCAATGCTAAGCGAGGCTATGCTTATGCTCAAGGAGGAGTTAGGGAGAGAGTATAAGGTGTATTTCAGCATTCTCCAAGCCATAAGTGAGGGAAATTCCACAATGGGTGAAATTGCATCATACATGGGTCTTAAGAGCACAGATATAAGCAAGTACATTCATTCGCTATTCAATGATTATGAGCTAATATCAAGAAGAAAGAATGCTTTTGGAAAAGGAAAATACAGGTACTATATCTCACAGAATCTCATAGACTTCTGGTTTAGGAATGTGTGGAAGAATTATCCAAGGTATGAGATGGGGGAGATTGAGTTCTCTGAGAATAATATTAAAAGATATGTGGGCAGAAAATACGAGCAGTTAGTGGAATCATTTGCTCATGAGATGGTTCCATTCAAGATAAAGAGCATTGGTAAGTTATGGGGCAAATTCCCTTCAAAAGAGAGAGGAAAGGAGAGCTTTGAGATAGATATAGTTGCTGTGGGTAATAAGGATTTGGCATTCTTTGAAGTTAAATGGTCTGATTTAAGTGAGAGGGACGTGAAAAAAGAAATGGAAAAACTGAGAGAGAAAGCGGATGCTGTAAAAGATCCCAGAAAAAAGCATTTGATTATTGTGGGTAAAAGAGTGAAAAAGAA